>DASZQE010000203.1:0-3778 GCA_035550175.1 Phycisphaerales bacterium
AATGGACATTCGCATCATGATGCGCACACTCCGCTCTCAGAATTTTCTGTTTTCAGAACATCTGCGGATATTCCGGAATCGCCGGATTTTTCTGAATCGTCCGCGTCATTGTCGCGCGAGCTGATTTTGAGCGAGCCGGCGCCGAGCGCATCATCGACGATGCCTCGGATGCGATCGAGTTCGCGGCGCACGCGATGGAGCGTGATGCCGAGTTCACGAGCCGCTTCGCGCTGGCTTATGCGCTGAAGCACGACTGCGCGGGCGACGGATTTTCGATAATTCGGCCAGGATGCGTGCTCACGCGCGACGAACCTGTAGACGGGTTTGGCAAGATGACGCAGCAGTTTTCGCACGCGGGCGCGCACCTGGCGGGTCTGCTGCTCCATGGCTGCGGCCATGTCCTGAGGCGACATTCCCGAACCGAAGATGCCGCGCATGAGCGCGCGGTCTGAGGGCTTGAGAAAGTCAGCAAGTTGGAGCAATTGCTCGATCATTTCGCGGCGATCGAGACGAACCTGAAGGTCTTCGGGTTTTTTGTTCCATGCAGCATCGGATTCATCGTGAACTTGCGGGCTTTGCCCGGAAGCAACAGGTGCGCACGAAATCGGACTGCTTGGCGCACATGAGGGTGGGGGGCTGGGCGCACGCTTGACGGCTTTTGTGCGCGGCGGGGCGTGGATAGCGGGCGCTGGAAGGCGGGATTCGATGACAGGCGGCAGGCGAAATGCGGAAGTACTGAGGCTAATCGTGGACATCGGGTGCCTTTCCCCGTAAGGGCTCGAAATTTCCTTGCGGAATGGGTTTTTATATTCGTATAATGTTCGGTATACTCTAGTGCAGATTTGAGTAAATGCAAGAAGTTGTTTACAATTCTGCAAACTCATCATTCATCGACTTTATTCCGTTGGCGAGAGTTGATTGAGGAAGATTTGCAATGAGCGGGAATTCGCACGAAGGGTTTGCGGAGTCGGCGGGGAACAGCGAAGCGCTGGGCGGGCTGATCCGCGATGAGCGAATGCGCGCGCAGAGAAGTCAGGAGGACCTTGCGCGCACAATCGGATGCAGCAAGAGTCAGTTGAGCCTGATGGAATCCGGCCAGCGCGCAGTGACGCTGGAGTGGGCGCGGAAGGTGGAGCGGGCGCTGGGCGTGATGGACGGCCGGATCGTGTGGGCGCTGCAGTGGCAGAGCGTGCCTGCGGAATTGCGGGCGCGGATGCGCAAGTCGATGGAGGATCATCGCGCTTTGCAGGCGCGGATGCGAAGAGCGCTGCAGAAGAATTCGCTGGCTGATCTGCGGAGCATTGTGGATGAGGCGGAACGCGCGAGCGGAGTTTCAGCGAGCGATGGAAGAGGAACAGCGAAGAAAAAAGATGGCAGCGCGAAGAAAAAAAGTGAAGACGCGAAGAAGGGGAATGATGCGGAGGTGATTCCGCAGGAGGCATTCGGGCGATTCGGGAGGCAGGTGCCGGTGATCAACCGCGTGGCGGCGGGGTACCCGCGGGAGTTCACGGACCTGGATTATCCGGCGAGCGTTGCGGATGAGTACATCACGTGCCCGGACGTGAGCGATCCGGATGCGTTCGCGGCGCGGGTGGTGGGGAACTCGATGGAGCCGGCGTATCGGGAGGGGGACATCGTGGTGTTTTCGCCTCGTGAGGCGACGAAATCAGGGACGGACTGTTTTGTGCGGCTGGAGCGGGACAACGAGACGACGTTCAAGCGGGTGTACATCGAGGAGGAGGGGAAGTTGATCCGGTTGCAGCCGTTGAACAGCGAGTATCCGCCGAGGACGGTTCCAAGGGAGGAAGTGGGGGGCATGTACGCGGCGGTGTACGTGATGAGGAGGGTGGGAGTGGGATAAAGAACGAACCAAGAACGGCATCCAGGGTCAAATTCTGCACAATCTGCAACGTACGTGAGATTCAAGGGATGTATTGCATACCAGCATCGTTTGGCATGTGATGCTCCGACGTCTGACGAAACTCACTGATAACAGTGAGGACGGCGTCATCAAGTTCATCGGGCAACAACAGAGCGTTCAACGTATCCATTGTTCGCTTGGAAAGATCACGACGTTGAGTCTGAAGGACATCCATGTCGTATTTATATGTTTCTCTTCGTGCTTCATCCTGACCAGGATTATGAAGGACGTTGTCAACGTATTCAAGATATCGTTGCACCATCTTCTTGTTCAGAATCCCCATTTCCGAATCGTATCTCGCTGTCACGGGCTCAAGAGCGGCCTTGCGATCCACGGCGATTGTCGGTGATTGATTTATAGCACGGATCACCAATGAACAATCATATGGGTTCGGGAAAACGGGGGGATAGGCGTGTTGAAGAAACGCGGCCATCAATTGTGGACCGATTTCAGAGGGCATTGCATCAACGATTTTTGAAACGAATTCAGCGTTGAGTTCCGCGCGTCGAACTTCAAGATCAGCATTGGCAGTGCGCTTGGCCTTCAATTTCGAATTGATGACGGCCATCTGGTCCGGGGGGACCAACGGGCCAGCCGAGGTAAAATTCGGGCTCGCCTGTACATAACACATCCGCGCCTCCGTGACTGCATGATCCTGGCGCTCCCAGAGAATAGTTGCACGAGAGGCATACTGATCGAAAATCGACTCGCACTTATCATACGTTACAGCAGGATCAGGCAGTTGCCGAAACAGTTCTAGAGCATAAATCTCCAGATCGAAGTCGCCTGCGGTATGGCGACAGGGCGAGAGAGAGGCCACAACGCGCTTGCGAAGCATTCTGACGCTGTCGAGTCGCGCGAGCTGAGGCTCCGCGAGAATTGCGGCAAGTCCGTCGAAAAAGTTCGCATCGACAGCGTTGAGACGAGCCACAAACCTGTTCCGCTTTTCGAGCATCTCGAAAGCTCTTGCGGCGGACTCCTGCGGCGACAATCCGGGAACATCGTTGTACCCCGACGACTCATAGATCGCAGCCTCCGTTTCCGCTCTGAGATGGAAGTTCGTAGTCAGGTATTCCTCATAACGACGATCCATGTCTGCAATCTGTTCATCAGATAACTTCAATATCCAGACATAGTAATCCAGCTCGTTCTGGCGAATTGGAAGCGAGATGCTTGGATCGCGGATATCGCGGCCCTGATTGCGCCAGCGATACGTTGATGGATCAAAACGCTCCGGAGATGCTGGCGCGGATGCCGGAATTGTTTGCGCATGAGCACATGCCCAAGAAGCTAATATACATGTTACGACCAAGACGTTGACGGAACGGATCATCATATTATTTTGGAATTGCGAAAAAGCACATTGATTTCCATCATGGACAATTCGTTCCACCGGGAGCGAGATAATCTCGACAAGCGTTGTAAAAATACGTCCAATCAACACCCGGAGTGCATATTCCATTTTCACAACCGACCGGGTAGTACTTGCAATCCACACTCCCCACGGGAAATGCGGCCTCAGTCCACCCTGACGGCGCGGGAATCAGGTAATGGGCAATAGGGCTTGAGAACCAAGTGGTTGGACAACACTGCTGGCCTCCACAGATGGTGCAGGCTTCGGGTTTTTGCTTGGGCCAATCGATTTGTTCACAACATGAAGAGCCGGTTCTCACCCAGCAATCGGCTGAAGCAATCGTTCGAATGGATGAAAGCACGACCAACGCCAAGAACAGTGGCAGTAGACGTTTCATATCCGGAATCCTTTATTCTGGTTGGAAAATCGTTGAGTACCCACAAATTACCCCCCCCCCCCACGAAGTTCAAGAGAATAATTGAGGCATATTAGGCAAATCAGGG
>DASZQE010000204.1:0-2378 GCA_035550175.1 Phycisphaerales bacterium
TCTCCACCACTCGGAAAACATCTTCAAACTGCCCCGGCTGCATCACGCCCACCGGCGGCAGAAACCGCACGTGATACGGCCCGTGCCCGCAGTAAAACGCGATCAACCCTTCCGCAAACATCACATGCAGCAGTCTCATCACCTTCGTCTTGTCCCCGCCGAACGGCGTCAATCGCATCATTCCGCCCACGCCACCGAACAGTTTCGCGCCGCTCGTATGCCCGTTGCTCGCATGTGATTCACTGACTGCAGGAAACCATTCGGGATGCTTGTCCACCAGCTTCTGCGCATGTTCACGAAACGCCTTCTGAAGCCGTGCGATCTTCCCCTCTTTTCCGTAATACCCGCCGTCGCGCAATCGCTCCAGCGTTCGCTTGCCCACCTGCAATTCCACGGTCCCACCGATGAACGTCCCACTCAACAGCCCCGGCTTCGGCGCGTATTCCTCCGTGAACAGACACGCGCACACCTGGCTCATTTTTCCAAGCGTCACCACATCCACGTATTGCCCCAGCCCCAGTTGCTCAAAATGGAACATCTCGTTCGTGCGCCCGAACGTCTGCACTTCATCAATCCACACCGCGATCTTGTTCGCCTTGCATACGTTCATCAGCGCAACAAAGAACTCAGGCGGCGCAATGTTGAACCCGCCCTCGCCCTGTACCAGTTCCATCACAAAGCACGCATGTTGTCCCGGATACCGTTGGATGTACTGCTCCAGCTGCGCAATTGCCGCTTCCGTCGATTTCGCACCCTGAGACTCATCGTAAAACGGCATGTAATCCACCAGCGTCGTCAGCGGAATTCCCACTCGCCCTGCCGCGCTGTCGCCAATCTGCGCCATCGTCACGCTGCGCCCCATGAAGCAATCCCGGAACGCGATCACCCTGCTCGCCGGCGCATGTTTCTGATAGCACACCTTCAGCGCGCTCTCGTTCGCCATGCACCCTGAATTCGTCAGAAAGCAATGCTTCAGCTTGCTCGTCCGCGCTGCTTCCTTCAACAGCAATTCGCTGAACTCGATCGAATCCAGGTTGAACTGCAGATTCCCCTGCTGCACCGTGTCGCCCAGCGAAGCTCGCAGCGCGGCTCCAATCATCTCCGGATCGCCATGTCCGAACATGTGTACGCCGATCCCGTTGATCATGTCCCATTTCACGCTGCCATCCGCCAATTCCACCCGCGCCCCATTCCCCGTTCCGCTCCCGACATACGGATACAGCGCCGGCTTGCCCCTCGTCTCCGCCACCCGCTTCAAATATCCCTCATAGGTGTCCTTCAATTCCGCGTTTGCGGGCCGTCTCCCCGTGATCCCTTGCTGAATGTCCCGTACCTCGCGCACGATCGTCTCAATCGCATCCGCGATCACCGCGTTCCCAGCAAGGCTGCTCGCCGCTGTCGTTTCCGTCACCTGAATCGCCATGTTTGCACTTTCCGAATTCGCGTCCTTCGGGTTCAACCATCGCATGCCCGACCGCGCGAACCGCAATCGCAGCCATTCTACTCACATGTCGGCATTCCCGCCCCCCCAAAACCCGTCCCAAATTGACTTATCGCACTGAAAAACGCATTCCTATCCAACACAATCATGCCGTGATCCGCATCAAAAACACTGCTAAAAGCTGACATCGCGCAACAATTGTGTCCAATTCCACAAATTCATCCTCTCGATGCAAGTTCCCGCCACGCACACCCAGCGTGTCAACCGTCGGCAAACCCTCCTCCTGCAACAAGTTGCCGTCACACACGCCTCCCGTCTTCGCAAACGGCAGCTTCATCCCCAGTTCCTCCGAAACCTCCCTCGCAACCTTCGCCAGCCCTCGAACCTCTTCCGTCTCAGGCTTCGCCGGCCGATTGGCCGACACCCGCACCACCACCCTTGGCAACACATCATCTTTCGTCGCCATTGCCTCTATCGCACGCACCAACTCCTCCGCCTGCTTTGCATTCGCAAATCGCATGTTCCCCCAGCACGCCGCGTGATCCGCCACCACGTTCGTCGCCCCGCCGCCGACCACCGGCCCGATGTTCACGATCCTCCCCTGCTCCGCATCACTCAATTTCCCGATCGCACTCATCACCTCCGCCAGCTTCAGCACCGCGCTCACGCCGCTCTTGAAATCCCGTCCGACGTGCGCCGACTTCCCGAACACTTCCACCTGAAACGTCCCGCTCCCCATGCGCTCAGTCACCAACCCGCCATCCGCCGTCGCCGGCTCAAGCACCACGCCGACATCATGCTTCCTCGCTTCCGCGCGCAGCGCCTTCGCGCTGTGATGGCTCCCCGTCTCTTCATCACTGTTCAATGCCATTGTCCATGTCACATCCACCCCGCACGCCTTCAACGCTTCAAGCGCTGATATCGCGATCACAATCCC
>DASZQE010000205.1:0-2551 GCA_035550175.1 Phycisphaerales bacterium
TTCGTTAAATGAATGCGATAATCTATTGTACAGTATGGTCTTAGGAACAGATATGCCGCGGTCCGATCTCCACGACATATGTTGTGTGACCAATGCCTGCGATGGGTTTAGAGTAACATAGTTGAGACTCAGTCTCAACTAGCTTTTACGCATTTTTTCGTTTATTGTGCAAAGTTCATCGAGACGGAATCGAGGGAGTCGGTTTGAAGCAGATTGTGGTGACAGGCGCTGCCGGGTTCATTGGCCGAAACATGGTGGCCGAGCTCAATGCGCGCGGGTACACCAACCTGCTGCTGGTGGATCAACTTGGGATCGACGAGAAGTGGAAAAACCTGATTGGCCTGTCGTTTGAGGATCTGATCGACCCGGCCACGTTTCTACAGCAGGTTGAATCGAATCATCTCGATGGTACCGATGCGATCATTCATTTGGGCGCGTGCAGCGCCACCACCGAGCGTGATGCGGACTACCTGCTGAAGAACAATTATCACTACACGCGCACGCTCTGCACCTGGTCGCTGGACCACAAGACCCGCTTTGTCTACGCCTCCAGCGGCGCGACCTATGGGGATGGCGCCCAAGGCTATAGCGACGATGAGGCCATCACCCCCACGCTTCGGCCACTGAACATGTATGGCTATTCCAAGCACATGTTCGACCTCTGGGCGCTCTCGCACCATCTGTTCAAACAGATCGTTGGCCTGAAATACTTCAACGTATATGGGCCATACGAGGACCACAAGGGGGACATGCGTTCGGTGGTGCACAAGTCGTACGAGCAGATCGCGTCGAGCGGTTTGGTGAAGCTGTTCAAAAGCTACCGCAAGGAATTCAAGGACGGCGAACAGAAACGCGATTTCATTTTCGTGCGCGATGCGGTGGATGTCACGCTGCACTTCGCGCTGGAGAAGCGCACGGTAGGCGGCCTATTTAACTGCGGCACCGGGCAGGCGCGAAGCTGGAACGACCTGGCCCGCGCGACCTTCGCCGCCATGGGGAAGAAACCGAAAATCGAGTACATCGACATGCCGCCGACGCTGCGGGAGAAATACCAATATTTCACCGAAGCGCAAGTCGGCAAGCTGCGCCGCGACGGCGGGTACACCAAACCGTTTACGTCGCTGGAGGATGGGGTGGCCGCGTATGTGTCGGAGTATCTCGCCAAGCCACGGTAGGGGCAGCAAGCGTTGCCGTGACACGGGCGTCCCGCCTGTGTTGGGTGTGGCCGAAGATTGAGTGAACTCTACTTCGAGCGCACCTCACACAGGCGAGGACGCCTGTGTCACAATTGACGTGAAAAACCTTCCCCATAATGGAACGCCATACCCTGATGGACATAGGAACCTTGTCGACGCGCATTGTTAAGATTAACGGGAAGAGTATCACTTCTAAACACAATCATAACATTGAGGCTTAACCTCTGCGCCCGGCTTGAGGGAAGCGATTGACCAGGTTCTGGATCACGCCCAGATTTCCGGGCGCGCCGTTCAAGAGACAGTACCGGCCGTGACGATGTTTCGAAGACTATTCGAGAACGTCGTGTGATCGTCTACCCAGACATGAGTTCGAACAACATCGTGGCAGATGCCACAGAAGGAGAACGCAATGGGAAGGTCATCCAAGGGATACCTTACGACCGCCGCCGCTGCGGCTGCTGTTTCTGCTCTCTTCGGTTCCGGCGCTGCGCGCGCCGCCGAGCCGACGACGGCCGAGCTGATGCAGCAGATCGACCAGCTCAAGGCCAAGGTTCAGCAGCTCGAGACGACGCAGAATCAGCAGGCGACGCTGTCCGCCAAGCAAGTGGACGCAACTGTCGAGCGCGTCCTCAACGACGCGGAAAAGCGAAGCCAGCTCCTCCAAGTCGAAGGCTTCACCGCCGGCTACAACAAAGGCCGCTTCACCATCCAGGATGCGGCAGGCAACTGGATGCTGCGACCGACATTCCAGTTTCAGCTTCGCGCGGTGGGAAACATCCGCGATGGCGGAGATGGCAGCGACAGCGACAAGCAGAAGGGCTTTGAGATTCCACGCATGAAGTTCGGCTTCGATGGCAACGCCTTCAGCCCGAGCTTTACTTACAACTTCCTGTGGAATTCAGCGACCAACGGTGGGAGCGTCGGGCTCGAACAGGCGTGGGTTCGCTATGCGTTCAACGACCAGATGGCAATCCGAGCCGGGCAGATCATCAATCCCGTGTTCCGCGAACAGTCAGTCGGCTCGCGAAAGCAGCTTGCTGTCGAGCGATCGATGATGAATACGCTCATCACCGGTACCGGCGAGGGACGCACGCAGGTGGCGGAGCTTCAGTTCGATCCCACCAGCCAGATCTCGATCGAGATTGGTGCTGAAGACGGCTTCAACTCACAAAATACAGACTTCACCGATCCCAGCTCCGGCGGCGCCAACGACTGGGGCGCGTTCGGCCGCGTGAACTTCTTCGCGATGGGCCCGCGCAGCGAGTGGGATGACTTCTCCGCGATGAAGAACAAGGAAGACTTGCTCGTCATCGGCGGCGGTCAGGATTTCACCCAGACCGGAAGCAAAACCGTGT
>DASZQE010000206.1:0-2352 GCA_035550175.1 Phycisphaerales bacterium
ACGCCGAGTGCGTCGCTGAAGGTGTTGATGGCCGAGATGATGTCCGCCTGCGTTGTGCCTGAAGCGAACGTGAACTGCTGGACGCCATCCTTGCCAGTGATTTCAAAGGTCACTGAACCGTTGCCGCCGTTGTCGAATGAGGCGCCGGTTGAGAGATAGATGGCTGCAGTCTGCGCGGATGTGAGCACGTCAACGGTCACCGCAAGGTGAGCATTGGCATCGCTGCTGAGGCGAGCGGCATTGATCGAGACATCGGCGATCGACGAGGCGACGCCGGATGTCGTGTAGTCAAACGTACCGTTCAGGAGCTTGATGCCCTGGAAGCTGGTGGCGTTTGCGATACGATCAATGGTCTGCAGAATGGAGTCAATCTGCAGCTGGTTCGCGTCCTTTTCCTCAGCGGACACGCCAGCTTCGTTGGCGGATTCGCCGACGAGCGACTGCACTTCGAGGAGCAGGTTGTTGATTTCCTGGAGACCACCTTCCGCAACGTTCACGACCTGATCGGCCCGCTGAGCGTTGGAAATGGCGGACGAAATGGCATTCTTCTCAGAACGCAGGTTTTCGCTGGCGATGAGGCCGGCGGGGTTGTCCGAACCGCGGTTAATCTGATAACCGGTGCTCAGACGTTCAAGGCTTGTGGTAAGGCCTTGGTTCTGGTTGCTCAACACGCGCTGAGCAAGCAAAGACGGGACGTTGGTATTGATACGACTCATTTGTGTCCTCCGTGAACACGCTCCAACCGTTTGAGGCGGTCAGTTGACTATTGGTGTGAACGAAACTCCTGATCCTTGATGCTGTGAGAATTCCAAGTTTGTCAGCCGTATCAGCAATTCGCTCAATCTCCCCCTGGCTTTCTTGAAGGAGCCTGTTTCGCAGTGCGACTCAGCAACTCCCACAGCAAGTGGAACGAAGGTCACCATCGACAGCGATACAGGGTGACTTCACTCATCTTGGAATTTGCCAATGAAAATGTCCGAAATGTCGCTGCGAACAGCGCTTCATGAGGGCAGGTCCGAGAAACAAAAAAGAAGCACCCCCACCGGCACTGGCGGGGGCGCAGGACTCCCAAGTTCTTGATTTCAATTTGTTTCAGGCGGCGATCTGAATGTGAATCATGCCGCCGTCATAGAAACGAATGATTGAATTACAACCCCTGCAACAATTGAAGGACGTTCTGAGAAGACACATTGGATGTCGCCAATACGGACGTGCCCGCGGAGCTGAGAATCTGCGCCCGGCTGAGCGCCGAGGTTTCCTCAGCGAAATCGGTGTCACGCACGACGGATTCGGACGCTGTGATATTCTCGATGCCGACCTGAATGGAACGTTCGTTGGTTTGGATCGTGTTCCGCTCGAAGGCGCCAAGCCGACCTCGCAATGTAGACAGGTCGTTGATGGCCGAGTCAAGAATCTGTGACGCCTGGGCCGCGTGACCGTCAATCAGAGAGAACGACTGACCGGACTTGATCGAATCGAGGAAATATCGGACGCCGCTGATCGTCGAACCACCCAGACGGCTGGCCGCCACGCTCTGCAAGCCGAATCCGACCTGCTGAGTTGCGTTGACATTCGGCCCAAGCTGGAAGTTGACGCCGCCACCGACGATGTTGAAGGATTTCTGAGTTCCCACTCGAGTGGCGAAATCCTCGGTCAGGTTCAACTTGAGACTGAGGCTCGCGGTATTGAGAGAAACGTCAAGACCATCGCCCGTTGCCACGGCACCATTAATAATAGCTCGGACGTCCTGGCCATTGTCGTGCTGGGTCGCTGAACCATTCTGATTATCATACGTGTTCCAGAAGTCGCCGCCTGCACCGATCTTGCGGACCGACACGAACTGGTCGGATCCGAAAGCGGTGGAGTTGAACACGAGGCCGCTGGATTGATCGCCGGCGTTGACAAGCGCGGCACTCACACCGGTGGAATCCTTCAGGGTGTTGACGGCCGCGACAACAGCGGAGAGATGCGTGCCGGAAATGAACGAAAGCGTCTGAACACCGAGGCTGCCGGCCAGTTCAATGGTCACACTGCTCTGCAGAGCGCCGACGGAACCGGTGGTATTCCCGGAGAGGAACAAGCTTGCGGTCTGGGCTGAAGCGATGACCTCAACCTGAACACCGACGGTGCTGGCGTTACCGAACTGGACGCCATAGATGGATGATCCTGAGATGGCGCTGGAAGCGATGCCGGAGGTGAGGTACTCCAGAGATCCGTTGAGAAGCTGAAGCCCGGCGAAACTCGCGGTGTTGGAGATTCGCGTGATGGATTCGATGGCGCTGTCGATCTGCAACTGGTTGGCGGCGATTTCGTCTTCGCTGACACCACCGGTGTTCGCAGCCTCAACGACGA
>DASZQE010000207.1:0-3429 GCA_035550175.1 Phycisphaerales bacterium
CTTTCTGACAAGGCGATGAAAGCGCTCCAAACCCTCTCGCCCGAGTTGAAAAATCCACGGGACTTGCCACCATGGACCGATGAATCCTTCTAACGGCATGTGGTTTGGCCGCGAAGGGTCGCGATTGTCTTCCAATCGCAAAGGGTGAAGAGTGCTTCGTAAGCAACATCGATTTTTCCGCAGCGTCCTCATCGCCGCCGATGCCATCATCATGATCGCAGCATCGATCGTTGCGTATCACATTCGCTTTACATGGCTACGGAGTGTCTATCCCATACCGGTGCTCGATCATCCTACGTATGCCACGCACGCGGTCCCGTTCCTCATTTCCACTCCGCTGCTCATCATCTCCGCGGTCTGCACCGGCCTGTACCGCGCACGTCGTGATCAGCGCTTCTTCTACGAAGCCATCGCCATCTTGAAGGCCGCCATCCTCGGCCTGCTGCTCACCATCTCCGCTGTGTATCTGCTCCGCGATCAGCTTTACCTCGGCCGCAACCTCAGCCGCGTGCAGTACATCACATATGGCGTCACCGTCTGCTCAATGCTCCTTGCGTGGCGCTTCGCTTTCCGCACCGGTCTTCGCTATCTCCGCTCAAGCGGGTGGAATCTCCGTCACGTAGCGGTCATCGGCACAGGTCGTCTCGGCCAGATCGTCGTCACAACGCTGCGCCGCAATTCATGGACCGGCATCAAGCCTCTCTTCATGGTCAGCCATCACGATTCCGCCTCCCGCGAAACCCTCCTCGGACTTCCCGTGCGCGGCGGTTTGAATGATCTCGAATCTCTCCTCGAATCCTCCGACCTCACCGGCGTGGTCATCGCGCTTCCCGCCGACATGGGCGGACAGCTTCCCGATCTCATCGCGCGTCTTGAACGCTTCCCCCTCGATGTCCGCATCGTCCCCGACATGAATCCGCGCCACTTCCCCATCAATACCACCGTCAGCGAGCTTGACGGCATGCCCGTGCTTTCGCTCCGCGAAAGCCCGCTCAGCGGCTGGGGACGCATCACCAAGCGCGCGGTCGATGTCATCGGCGCACTCATCGCGCTCATCATCTTCGCTCTGCCGATGCTCTTCATCGCCGTCATCACCCGCCTCTCCGGCTCCGGTCCCGTCATCTTCCGCCAGGAGCGCATGAGCCTCAACGGCCAGCGTTTCAACATCTACAAGTTCCGCACCATGAAGCACGTCGACGCGGAAATCCAGGCTTTGCGCGATGCCGGCAAGGGTGAAGACGCATGGACCAACAAAAATGATGTCCGTGTCACCCGCTTCGGCCGACTGCTCCGCCGAACCAGCCTTGATGAACTTCCTCAGCTCTTCAATGTGCTCATCGGCGAAATGAGTCTCGTCGGTCCGCGCCCCGAACGCCCCGAACTCATCACCCGTTTCCGCGAAGACTGGCGCGGCTACATGCTCCGCCAGAACGTGAAGGCCGGCATCACCGGCTGGGCTCAGGTCAACGGCCTCCGCGGACGCACCAGCCTCCGCAAACGCCTCCAGTACGATCTCTTCTACATTCGCAACTGGTCGCTCACCTTCGACCTCCGCATCCTCGGCCTGACCCTGCTGCGCGGATTTATGCATCCCAACGCGAATTAGGTCGATCTCGCAAATGGAATTTGGTGGCACGAATAAAATTTGGTGACTCAGGCGTTCCGCCTGTGTCTCTCAGGATTCATTCGGCGCGTGATTCGGTTTCTTTCGGATATGCAGTGTTCGTCCGCATTCCGTGCATATCGCACTCGTGCCGATCGGATACTTGCAATATTCGCACAGTCCCCGGCGTCTCCGCCATCTTCGGCGCACCTGAATTGGCGCTGCACACACAAACCATAGCGCGATTGCGTACAAAACCGTATTGATTGCAAAGTTCGGCCAGATCGGATGCCAGGGCAATCGCGTTCCGAAATCCTTTGGGAACCATGATGCGTCCAGATTCCATCCGCCCCGGATCTCCACGGTCGCATTCGGTCGCGAGTATTTGCGTGTGGAAATTGAAGAGCAGCGAAGCGAAAGCAAAGGCCAGCCGTCCGATTGCTCTTGAAACGTAACACGTTCGTCACTCTGAAACGGAATTGTTGCGACAGGTTCTTGATTGTGGAATATCGACCACGATGGAACCATGTGCTGATATTCGTCCTCACTCAGATATGTGGGGAAGTCAATCAAAAACGAGTCACGAAACCATCCGCCGGTCTCCTGAGAAATCCGGAAATCACCACGACGCGCATCAATGGAGGTTTCGTACGTGTCACCTCCGCGCTCGTACCAACCAGGAACAGTCTCAGCAAATCCAACAGAATCCATCGGCCACGGCCTCACCGCGCACCACCACGCCACCAGTGTTTGCAACACTGCGCCTGCAATCAGAAACACCACAAAGGTCCGCCACCGTTTTCGCACGCCTCCATTCTAACTTCGCATCTCGCTCTCCCGGCATGCCCATTTGACTTCCGCCTTCCTCCCGCCACCATGTTCCCATGTCTTCGCCCGCAGTCGTCCTTCTCTCCGGCGGACTCGATTCCGCCACCGTCCTCGCCGTTGCCAAATCGCAAGGCTTCACATGCCACGCGCTCACGTTCGACTACGGCCAGCGCCACAAATGTGAACTCCACGCCGCTCGTGCCGTGGCGAAATCACTCGGTGTCACCAATCATGTCTTCATGACCATCGACCTCCGCGCTTTCGGCGGCTCCGCGCTCACTGCCGACATTCCCGTTCCCAAGGATCGCGCAAACATTCGATCATCATCCGATTCCCCCTCCCTCTCAGAGAGAGGGCGAGGGGGTGGGTCGGACTCTCAGGCTCTGCGCACCGATGAGTCCCTGAACCAGAATGAGGGGGGGATCCCCATCACTTACGTCCCCGCGCGCAACACCATCTTTCTTTCCTTCGCCCTTGCCTTCGCAGAAACCCTCAACGCCCCCGACATCTTCATCGGCGTCAACGCCATCGATTATTCCGGCTACCCGGATTGCCGGCCTGAATATGTCTCCGCATTCGAGCACATGGCCAACCTCGCCACGCGCATGACCACCCAGGGCCGCTCGCTCAAAATCCACACGCCCCTCATCAACCTCAGCAAGGCCGACATCATCCGCACTGGCACAAAACTCGGCGTGGATTACGCACTCACCATCAGTTGTTATGACCCCTCGCCCGAAGGCAAACCTTGCGGACACTGCGATGCCTGTCTGCTCCGCGCTGCCGGCTTCCGCGCTGCCGGTCTCCCCGATCCCGCACTCAATTCAGAAACCCGCTGATCCCGTGACTCTGCTCTTTTCTTGCTTTGCCTTCTCTTCTCTTCCGCATTTCTCTTAGTTCTGATTCTTCTTCTCTAGTGCCTAGTGCCTCTTGCCTTCTTCTTCACAGCTTATTCGCCCCGCACTTCCGCGAATTGCACCAGAATTTGCCCGAAACCG
>DASZQE010000208.1:0-4404 GCA_035550175.1 Phycisphaerales bacterium
GTGACGGTCGTCGATCCGCAGGACCTGGCCGTGGCTCAGGGCCCGCAGATCAGCGACATCTGGCTCGTGAATGTGGACGGCACCGGCCGAACACAGCTCACCAACGGCGAATGCGCCAACTATCAGCCCGTGTGGGCGCCCGATGGAACCGTCTACTTTGTTTCCAACCGCGGCGGCAACGACAACATCTGGGCCGCAAACACCGGCCGTTCAACCTTCATGGCCCAGCAGCCGACGATGCAGCGAACCATGACATCGGTTGATCCCGATTCAGCAGCGCCTTCTTCCGACGGCCGGCATTAAGCGGCCCGCCGTCGTTTTCTCTTTCAGCCGTATGGATACGGCTGGTTCGACCCGGCAAGCGGAGCTTGCCATCTCAGGCAGGATGCCATGACAAGTGCACACTCCATGCTCTTACGAGGAGCGTTCGCGCTGCTCTTTCTCATTCCGCTTTGCGCCAACGGATGCAGTTCGGAACAGAAGCTTGAACAGCCGACCTCTCTGAACTCGCCGTATGACCATTCGCGTCTGTGGGCCGTGGCCCCGTTCATGAATGAATCCGGCGTGTCAGGCGTTGACGGCAATCACGTCGCGGACCTGTTCACTGAGCAGGTTCAGGAAGTGAACGGCATCAACTGCGTTCCGGTGAATCGCGTGCTGCTGGCGATGCAGCAGCTCCGCATGCCTCGCATCCAGTCGCCCAACCAGGCGATTGAACTGATGCGCGTGCTCAATGTGGATGGCCTGATCGTCGGCACGATTTCTTCATATGAACCCTATCGGCCGCAGAAGATCGGCGCGTCGGTTCTGCTGTTTGTGAATGATGTTGAAACCACGCAGGCTCGCATCAATCCGCAGAACCTGATCCGCGAGGCTTCGGACACCGTGGCCATGACCGAAACACGCATGACCAATCCTGTCGCTCAGGCTTCAGGCGTGTTTGATGCGTCAAACCACGCAACACTCGCGCGATTGAAAAACTATTCGCGCGGCCGCAGCGAGCCCGACAGCGCCTACGGAAGCCAGATCTATCTCGTCAGCATGGAGATGTACACGCAGTTTGTGGCCCACGAGCTCGTGGCCGAGCTGCTCAATTCCGAGCAGATCCGCACGGCTCAGGCCGACGATCAGGTACCGCGACGCTGAGGCATAAATCCTCAGCCTTGCATGCTGAGGATTGCAATGCCCGATACCAGCCATCCCAAATCCAACACGCCGCCGATTGATGTGTCCGGCTATCAGCTCGCGCTCAAGAACGCTCCCCACACGTGGATCTTCCGCTGGGAGCCCGGCGACGAGGACGCACTGATGCGGCACATCGCCCGCGCGGCGCGCGATGCGGACACACCGCTCGACTGGCCGACCGCTGCCCTGGCCTGCAAGCAAATTCTTCACATGACTTCACCCCCAACGTCCGATGTACGTCCCCCCGCCTCGTGAATCAGAACATCGAAAAAAACCTACGAATCTTTCTCCTCCTTCAATTTCAAGTTCCGCTTCGAGAGTCTTCAACATGAACCAGACAGAAAACACGCACCATCTGCCCGTCGTCGAGGACTTCCTCCGCTACCTCATGGATGAGCGCCACTTCAGCCCGTACACATCTCGCTGCTACGGCGTGGACCTTCGCCAGTACGTTGACTTTCTCGCAGAAGAGCGCGGCATCACGCTGAACCTGCAGCAGGAATCAGACGCATTGGGCCGACGCCGTAAAACCTCAGGCGAAAACACCGGCGTTGTGGCCACGCTGGCGCCCAACACCATCACCGCCGCCATCTTTGAAGCGGATGTCAACACCATCCGCTCCTTCCTGGCTTCGCTTGAGCATCATCAGTATTCCCCCGCGACGATGGCCCGCAAGATCGCCACGCTCCGGTCCTTCCATCGCTGGATGGACAAGAACTCGCTCGTGGCTTCAAACCCCATGGTGCTCATCCGCACGCCTCGGCAGAACAAGCGTCTGCCCAAGGCCATCAACGTGGAACAGGTGGAAAAACTGCTCTCCGCGCCTGATACCAACACGCTGCTTGGCGCACGCGACCGTGCAATTCTCGAAACGCTCTATTCAACCGGCATCCGCGTCAGCGAACTGGTCGCCATCAATCGCAACGACATCGATGACGCAGGCGAATCCCTGATCGTTCGCGGCAAAGGCCGCAAGGAACGCATCGTTCCGCTCGGCTCGCACGCGCTGTCCGCACTCCGCGCGTACATGACCATGCTTGAAAATGAACGCGGTCGGCTCGGGCTTTCAAACAATTCTGATTCCCCGCTGTTCATCAACAAGCACGGAACCCGCTTGTCCACGCGATCCGTCCGCCGAAAGGTCAGCAAGTACCTGGTGACTGCCGGTCTTGATCCCGACATTTCGCCGCACACCCTGCGCCACAGCTTTGCGACGCACCTGCTCGACAACGGCGCCGATCTCCGCAGCGTGCAGGAACTGCTCGGGCACCAATCGCTTTCGACCACCCAGGTGTACACGCATCTGACGTCGCAGCGCATGCGCGATGCTTACGACGCAGCCCATCCGCGTGCAGAAGCCTCATGACCCTCGCAACACGCTGAGCGCCGAAACCGGCTGAATCAGCGACGCAACAATAGAAGAGAGTCACACAGGGCGCCCGGTGGGAGCGCCCTGTTGTGCTTTTGGACTCCGTTCATTGCACGAGCCACTGAAAGATCATCTTCGCGCAGCCGCGGCCTTGTGGCCGAAATGCCCGCGTGAAGGTCGTCTCCGACGCCTTCGGCCGGATTTCGGGGCACGCTCGGATTGATCGTCTCGAGGCTGCGATGAATGCTGTCCGCGTCGATGATCGGCACGCTCGTCAATCATGGGTCGGTGTTGCGATCCGGCATTCTGTTTGTGGTGACCTGCTCGATCGGGCTTCTCCGCCCTTTTGCTCCACCCTCGTGTTTTCCGCGTGCTGTTGTCGTCCCGATCGACTCGTGGCTCGGATGGTTTTCCGTGCTTTGATTGCTGTCCGCCTCTCGACTGAATCGAGCGCGAACGCTCGCCCACGTTCCATCCCACTTCCCCATCCGGATTCTTCTGCAGCTTGCCATGCTCCACTTCCGCAGTCGGAATCCGCTGGCCCGTCAATCGCTGAATGTCCCGCAACAGTCCGTGCTCATTCTCATCGCAGAATGAAACCGCCTCGCCCGATGCGCCCGCTCGCGCCGTCCGCCCGATGCGATGCACGTACGTCTCCGGCACGTTCGGCAGATCAAAATTGATCACGTGCGTCACGTCATCAACGTCAATCCCGCGCGCTGCGATGTCCGTCGCCACAAGCACCGGCGGATTCGCCGACTTGAAGCTGTTCAGCGACCGCGTCCGGTGATTCTGGCTCTTGTTCCCGTGAATCGCCTCCGCGCGGATGCCCGCCCTCACCAGCGCCTTCACCACTTTGTCCGCCCGATGCTTTGTCCGCGTGAACACCACCGTGCGATCCGCCATGCCGTTCTGCAGCAGATACGTCAGCAGCGCGGGCTTGTTCCCGCTCGAAACGTGATAACACCGCTGCGACACCGTCTCCACCGTCGTCGCCTGCGGCGCAACGGAGATTTCCACCGCCGAATGCAAAATCGAATCCGCAAGATGTCGAATCTCGCTCGGCATCGTTGCGGAGAACATCAGCGTTTGCCGCTTCGTCGGCAGTGCCTTCACAATCTTGCGAATGTCCGGAATGAACCCCATGTCGAGCATGTGGTCCGCTTCATCCAGCGCCAGAATGGAAATATCCTTGAGATCGACAAATCCCTGATTTTTCAGGTCCAGCAACCGCCCCGGCGTCGCCACCACGATGTCCACGCCGTTGCTCAGCGCTCGCACCTGCTGATGCTGGCTCACGCCTCCGAAAATCGCCAGCACTCGCAAACGCAGATGCGCCCCGTACACCGTGAAGCTCTCCGTGATCTGCGAGGCCAGTTCCCGCGTCGGACACAACACCAGCGCCCGCGGACTTCTGAATTTTCCATGCTTTCCGCTGTTTCCCTGTGCATGCTTCGGACCCGCTTCGCGTCCATGTCCATGCCCGTGCGGATGAACCGCGCCATGCGAATCATTCTTCGCAGTCGCGCTCACCGGCGGCAATTTCCCCGTCGACAGCAATTGCAATATAGGCCACGCAAACGCAGCCGTCTTTCCCGTGCCTGTCTGCGCGCAACCCAGCAGGTCGCGCCCTTCAAGAATGTGCGGAATGGCTTTCGCTTGAATCGGGGTGGGGATGGTGTATCCCTCAGCCGCAATGCTGCGGCGAAGCGGCTCAGAGAGCCGGAGGTCTTCAAATGACATGTTGATCTTTTCTAACTCCCGGAGGTTTCAGGCTTCCGGCGGCCTTGACCGGGAGGAGCTGAACGCTGACTGCGCTCAATTGACCATCGGTTCGCAAAGTTCTTCCG
>DASZQE010000209.1:0-3251 GCA_035550175.1 Phycisphaerales bacterium
AATCACCGACCGTCGGATAAAACGTCGGTTCGATGATTTCAGATTGCCGAGCCGGATCGGTGATGAGATAGCCAAGCAGTTTGGTTCGCAACGAAGCGTCAGGCTTTCCTGAGAGTTCGGCGCGAAGCGAATACTGCCCTGGAATCGGATCGAGAATCTTGTCATCAGTCCAATTGCCATCGACGAGTTCCTGTCGTTCAACGCGAACATCGAGAATGTCCACGCCTTTCCCGGTCTGACCGTACCACAACGGCTGAATGGCGAGCTCCCCATCCGGTCCGTGCTGACTGTAGCTTGCGAGCAACTCTTTCAAGGGAAACTCGGCGCCGGCAGTTGCCCAATGAATGTCATACGGAGCGACTGGGATCAATTTTGCAAGCGCTTCCTGACTTTTCTGCGCATCGGCGGTCAAGGTGTCGTAGTACTCCTTTGCAACCACTTGCGTGGGGGCGGGAACCGTGGGCACGTTGTAGGGCTTCTTCGACACAGAAGAATTCATGCCAATCGCTTCAGCAGGCGAAAATCGATAGTCGGACACTGCGAGACGTTCCACGGGGCTGATCGACGCATCGAGTCGGCTCTGGAAATCATCGACATGCGTGCTCTGCTTTGCAATCTGAACCGGTGATGGCGTCCCCGGAGCAATCTTCGCCTGAATTCGTTTCGCAGCTTCTTCAAGCATCGGGTCCACTTCGCCGGGCAACACTGCTTTGGCGCCCTTGCCTGATCCCTGCACAGCATTCGGCTCGGTGAGGAATTGCATGGCCGCAAACGTGATAAAAATCAACACCGCCACACCGAGAACCATCAAGTGAACGTAGCGTTCCCAGATCGTGATGCCTTTGGTCTTCATAGTCGTCGCTCCAACTTCGTATTCGCGTGCCGTTCTTCCGCACCCCGGTCCAATCACAAGGCCACAAACTCAGTTTCGTCGAGCAGGCGGACGTCCCGCTCCACCCGCGCCAGGATGCTGAGGCGCACCAGCAGCAGGCGTAGTTGATTCAGCGCCAGCAGCAGGCGGCTTGGCAATTCCCAGTGCGTCTTTCGTGGCTTCGGGCATGAATTCCTTGGTCCAATCGCGCAACCAGACGGTTTCCAACGTAAGCGTCACATCTGAAACGGGATTCGCGCCGTAAAAATATCCGTCCACAATGTCGGCGTAGGCGTCTCTGGGCGTCATGTTCAAATCAGTCACAGTGATGAAATTCTGATGGGCCAACGCATCAAGAACCCCCGGGAGTTTTGATGTTTCCACCACCATTCTCAATGAGACCTTGACGACATCGTAGAGCGCATTGCTCGTACGACCCGTGAAGGAGACACCATAATCCACTCCGCCAGAAGCCTTCGCCGCTCCGCCCGTGTTGTTGCCGGATTTCGCTGTCGGCGGAGCGTTCCTGCTGAAACTGGCTCCGCTTCCGCCACCTGCCGAAGACATTCGGCCAGCTCCGCCCCCCCCACCGCCGCCGCTACCGGAGCTTGACGTGCCGGCAGTGGCCACGCCCTTGGGAATATCCAACACGGTCAGGTCCAGCACACGTTTCACAGGCGCCGTAACCTCATTCATTTCCGCAGAGTTCATATCGTTGACCGTCGCGATCGCAGACAGCACATCTTCCGTGGCCCAGTATTGCCACTGCCACGCGAACAGATCTGACGGCGTCGGAAGCGTGGATTGCACCCACTCCGGAACGTGCAGCGCATCAATGGCGAGATACAGCCCGCATGCATTCGCAGCTTCCACGTAACTCTTCAATCTGACTATCTGCAAATCCTCCTTGAGCTTGTCCTCATCATCCTTCGTGAGCTTGTCGGACAACGCCTTCTGGAGTGTCTGCGAAATGTACAGATCCTTTTCCTTCGTCAGGATGTCACGCAGACTTTCAAGCGGCGGCGGACTGCCCGCATGCACTCGCTTCAACAGATCCTGATATTTCTCGACAAGCGCATCGTGAAACTGCTTGGGGACTGTTTGCAACTCTTCTTCGGGCGGCGCGGGGAAGACGCCATCCATGATGACTCCGCGATCCTTGCGATTAAACGACAACGCGGTCGCGTAGACACCCTTCGCATTTTTCTGAAGCTCCTGCGAAGCCGCCTGATAGTCATCCAGCAGCGCTTGATTGACTGCGGCGGGGGTTCCCGCATCAGTCGAATCGCCGGGCTGCGTGACAGGGGTCTTTTCAAGCTGCTCCAGGGGCGCAAGCTTCTTATATCGATCGTCAACCTGCTTCTTCACATTCGCATTGAGCGAATTGGAGACGAAGAACATGCCGACCGGCGCAATCACCATCAACGCAAGAAAGATCACGCTGAACACATTCGCCTTCACCCAACTCATGGCCTTGTTCATGTGGTCGAACCTTCCTTCTTGTTTGCGGTGTTCTGTGCAGTCTGCGGACCCGTCGCGGGCTTTTCATCAAGCAACTCGACTTCAAAGGTCACGGGAATCCGGTAATACGTTGAGCCGGGCGGAAAGAGCTGCGGCATGGTGGGCATGGGCGCCATCGTTGCCAGATCCGACATCGAAATGTCCTTGGCTTCATCGCCGCTGTCATCATTGCCGGTTGAAGTCGACGGCGTTGTCTGCGTCGGCGTCTTCGGAGTCTTCGGCGCCCCGCCGCCGCTTGAACCCAGCGAGAGACCACTTCCGGGCACCGGAGGTGGCGCATCGCTGCCGCCGGCCCTGCCAAGCGTTGATCCGGATTTCGGGCCGTTGTTCGTCACGCCCGTTCCCGCTCCGCCGGAGTTCATTCGTCCAGAGCCGCCATCCTGCCTGGCTCCGGGCTTGTCAGTTGATCCCGCAGTCCTCGTATCAAGCTGCGTGGAAAGCACCTGGACATTCAGAATCTTGTACGGAACGCCGGGCCGCTCTGCGTTGTCGCGCAGCCACTTTCCGACGGTGTCATTCACAAACTTTTCCCGATCCTTATGCGAAAACTCAACGTCCATCGTCACATGGATCTTCCGCTTGCCATCCTGACCAGGCGGCACATATTCGCCAGAAAGATGTTCGAGCTGGATCAACCTTCGTTCACCCGGTGGAATCTCGTTGATCACAGCCATGTCCGTGTTGAACAAGTCATCCTGTGCGCCGGATGACATCAACGCAGACTCCGCGTCATTCACCAGGTGCGGCCAGACCGTGCGATAGTCCAGCAGCTTGCGAGCCTTGTCGGCGTTTTCACCCAACTGACCCGCGGCCTTCAGTTCATCGTACTTCTTCTTGTACTCCGATCCCTGATCGAGCA
>DASZQE010000210.1:0-1977 GCA_035550175.1 Phycisphaerales bacterium
GCGAGTCCGACGTGGACCGGCCCAGCTCTGCCCAACGGCGTGAAGCCCGCGATGTGGGTGCGCATGGATTTCTCGAAGCTGCAGGATTTGATGCATCACATTGAAGATGCCGGCGGACATGACGCGGAAGGCATGCTGACCATGCTCAAAGCGATGGGGTTCATGGGGAAAGATGCCGGCATGATTCAGGCTGCGGCCGGGTACGGCGTGGACCGCATGCACTGCGTGGCGGTCTTCACCGGCGCGCGTGAGCGCATGGAAAAGATGGGTGCGATGCCGAGCACCATGATCCGCGATCAGGATTTGCGCCTCGTGCCCTCCGATGCCACGTACGCATCCATCAGCAAGTTCAACCCTGCCGCCATCAGCAGACAGATTCAGGAAATGACGAAAATGATGCAGCAGGGCCGGCACGACGGCATGGGTTTCGATGCCGATGACGACGCCGACACGCAAGGCGAAGCGCCGGACCTGATGAAGATGATCGAGGAAAAAACCGGCATCAATCCGCAGCGAGACATTCTGGACAATCTCGGCGAGACCATCGGCGTGTACACGTCGGACTCCACGGGCGGCGGCGGCTGGGCTTCGCTGGTGACGTTCGTGGAAGTCAAGAACGCGGACGGCATGAAGGCCTCGCTCGCCAAGATCATGGGCATGGTGAACGGACTTGGGAAGCAGATGGCCCGAGGCTACGTGCGCATGAGCGAGAAGAAGATCAACGATCAATCCATGTACATGATCGAATTCCCCGGCCTGCCCGTGCCGCTTGAGCTGTGCCTGGCGATGAGCGGCGGGTATCTCTTCACCGCCATGACGCCCCAAGGCATGCTGGCTGCGCTCGATCAGACCAAGGCCGGCAAGGAAGGCCTGATGAACAACGCGAACTTCGCGGAGATGGGCGGCGAAAAGGCCGTCGGCGCGATGTCCGTGAAGTTCATGGACACGCCTCGAATGATCCGCAACGGCTACGGTCTGATGAGCCTGGCGATGTCCGCGCTTTCAAACGCAGTCAAGCAGCCCAACGGCGACCGCACCGCGGGCGTCGTGATGCCGAGCTATTCCGAAATGACCAAGGGCGCGAAGGCGATGGTGAACATCGCCAGCCTTGAGGGCGGCGAACTCGTGATTCGCGGGCAGAGCGATCGCAGCGCGCTGGTGAACGGCTGCGGCGTCGTCGGCGCGATGGGCGGCATGGTGGGCCTGTATGCCATTCCGCTTGGTGCTGGGCTTCTCATCCCGGCGGTTGCTCAGGCTCGTGAAAACGCGCTGGATTTGAAAAGCCTGATTCAGCTTAAGAGCATCGCTCAGGCCGAGATGATCTATGCAGCGGATCATGAAGATTCCACTCCTGCAAGCGTTCAGGAACTCGTGGATCAGGACATTCTCACACGCGATATGTTGGTTTCACCTGCAGGACACACGGGTGATGGCAAAGGCGACTATTTCATCATTGCTGACGGTCGAAAGATGTCCGATGTCGTCGACCCGTCGAGGACAATCCTCGGCTATGACCGTGCGATGTACCTTAAGGGAAAAAAGGTCGCGGTGGTGTTTTATGACGGCCACGCGGAGCAGATGGACGCATGGGAGTTCGATGAACTGATGCAGGATGAGGCGAATCAGGGCGTGAATTTCGAATTGCCGGAGTGAGAGGTCCAGTCGGTTTCTCGTGAGCGAATTTCGGGAGCACAATGAAGCGTTCTTGGCGCAACATGGTGATGAGAGTTGCGTTATTGCTAGCGGCAGGGGCCATTGTGAACACACTGGTGGCGTGGGGATGTGCGTTGTGGTCTCCGATATCGGAGAGTCAAGTGACGAAAATTAAGTTGGTTCCTGATTTAGACGGACATCCATTACAGAACTTATTTTCTCAACTTAAAACACCAGACATTCTTTCCGAACGAATGAGCGGCTGCGGGGTTTCCGTTGTCAACGTTGTTGCTGGCAAAGGTATTCATAAGAATTCTGATTGGG
>DASZQE010000211.1:0-4061 GCA_035550175.1 Phycisphaerales bacterium
CCGCATCTGCCGAAAAGCCGATGCGCTGCTTGCCCAATCGTTTGCGGATGATGTCTTCAATCCCCACGAAGCTTCCGCCGCACACGAACAGAATGTGCGTGGTGTCCATCTGAATGTACTGCTGCTCCGGGTGCTTGCGTCCGCCCTGCGGTGGCACGTTGGCGACAGTGCCTTCCAGCATCTTCAAAAGCGACTGCTGCACGCCTTCGCCCGAAACGTCGCGCGTGATCGACACGTTCTGGTTTGTCTTGCCGATCTTGTCGATTTCATCGATGTAAATGATTCCGCGCTGTGCCGCTTCAAGATCGTAATCCGCAGCTTGCAGCAGCTTCAGCAGCAGATTCTCAACATCCTCGCCGACATAACCCGCTTCGGTCAATGTCGTCGCATCACCGATGGCGAACGGCACGTTCAGAATTTTTGCCAGTGTCCGCGCAAGCAGCGTTTTGCCTGTTCCCGTCGGACCGATCAGCAATACGTTGCTCTTGTCGAGTTCAACCGGGCAGTCTTCCGCTTCAATCTGCGTCAATCGCTTGTAGTGATTATGCACCGCGACCGAAAGCGACTTCTTCGCAAATGCCTGGCCGATCACATATTGATCCAGGAATTCCTTGATCTGCCTCGGCGAAGGAATCGTCGAGAACAACGGCCGCGCACTCGAAACGCGCCGACGTTCCTGCCGGAAAATGTTCTGGCACAAATCAGTGCAGTTCGAGCAGATGTAAATATCGTTCGGTCCTTCAACCATCGGGCCGACTTCGCGGCTGGTTTTTCCGCAGAAACTGCACGTGGTCACTTTGCGTCCGCGGAATCCGCCGTCGCCGCCACCGCCATTTCCGCCGGAATTTCCGCCATCGCCGCCTTCATTTCCGCCTCCGCCATAGCCGCCCGGACCGCGCGAAGGCGGCCTGCGAGAGGAACCCGGGCCTGAAGCCATCTGGATTTCAGTCTGGATTTCGGCGGAGTCGGTGGATTTTGGCTGCGAAAAGGCTGGCATGCGCCTCCTTAAGCCCCTGATCTGGGCGGATGTGATGAGAAGATTTCGGATGAAAGTCTATCGGGTTCAAGGCTGAGGGTCTAAAGACACTCACCGGATTGTGCATCATCCATTCTGACAGTCCAGCGTCAGTGTCGGTCAAGTTTCCCCGGATGTTCCTGTTTGGGGGTTATTGGGCTTTGAATCCGGTTTTATCGGCTGAGATGAGGGCGTTTCCTCGACTTTGCGCATGCGTCCGATCATCTGCTCGCGAGCTTTCTGGAACTCTTCCTCGCTGAGTTCGCCCGATGCGCGCATGGTCCGCAGATCTTCGAGCGTGAATCCGACGTTCTGTGCGCTCGATTTCTGCGTGATCATGCGCCGAATGAGCATGATTGCGACCCCGCCGACGATGACGAAGATCGCCATGACCAGCAGGTACGGCCATATTTCCGCGAACACCTGCGAGGAACTTTGAGCATTTTTGCTCATTCCAAAAGAATAGGCCACAACCGCGTTTTGCGCAACTCTCGACAAATGGGAGCAAGTTCAGTCAGGCAGGGGCATTCATCCGCACTTTGGCGCAGAAACGAAAAATGCCTGGCGGGGCGCCGGGCACGGTTTGGTCAGGATTTTCCGCAAAGCGTCGAGTTCTCTTGAGATCGAGACGAATTCAGGACTTCTTCTTGCCGGAGGCCTTCTTTTCGGAAGCTCCCTTGGCCGCCGGTTTTTCAGCTTTGGCTTCCGATGCGGATGACTTTTCTTCCTTCTTGGCGTCGGATTTCGGGGCCGCTTTGCGCGTGATCCGAGTGCCTTTGGCGTTCTTGTTCCGCTCGGTGAGAATCTTGTTCCATTCATCAGCGGAGATCTCGACAAGCTTGGCCTGCGAGACGAGACGGTCAGCGGTTTTCTGATCGCGCAATTGGGAAACCAGATCGCCGGATCGACCCGACTGCTGAAGCTCGGACTTCAACTTGTCGGGACGCACGCCGCGCTGCGCGGCCATAAGCGCGATGCGGCCGTTGACTTCCTGCTCGGACACCTGAATGTTGAGCTTCTCCGCGAAGCGAAGCATGAGAAAGAAATTCTTGAGACGCGCGCGGGATGCGGTTTCGGAATCCGCACGCATTTCCGCAAGATGCGATTCAATTTCATCAGGCGTAACGCCTCGTGACATGAGCTCGAGTCGGGCGTGCTCAAGGTTGCGTTCGGCCTGGGCCGCAGTGAGTTTTTCCGGCATGGGGATCTCAACCAGATCCGCGATCTTCTCCATGAGCTGCTCACGCATGGCTCCGGCCTGCTCCTCATCGCGGCGATGCTCGAGCGCGAGCTGAATCTGCTCGCGGAGCATGGCTTCATCCTGCAGGCCGTAGTGCTCGACGACCTGAGGAATCTCGGCGGGCTCGACTCGCTCGGCGATCTTGATGGAAAACTCGATGCGGAGCTTGGCGCCACGGATGTCCTCGCGCTCGTGGGCTTCGGGGCCGACGGCGTTGAAGGTGACGGTATCGCCGACCTTCTTGCCTTTGAGCTGCGCGGCCATGTCATCAATGATGAGGCCGAAAATCTGGCCTTTTCCGCCATCTTCATCGGATGGGACGACGATGAGGACGCGCTCGTTCTGGAAGAAGGGGTCGGTTTCATCGTTGCGCCAGACTTTGGCGTGACCGCCGAGGCGATCGCCGGGCTTGAAGTCATCTTCGACGCGGTGCGGCTTGCCGAGATTCATCTGCTGACGCTTGAGCTCGTCATTGATGTGAGATTCGGAAATCTCAAGCATGGGCTTCTTGATCTCGACGCCTTCAACGCTGGGCAATTCGAAGTCGGGAATGATCTCGACTTCGACAGCGAAGCTGAGGGGCTTGCCTTCCTCGACTTCGAGCTTGTCCATGTCGCTGACGGGCGTGGGCTCGCTGAGCGGCTTGAGGGCGTGGCGCTCGATGGCCTGCGCGTAGGCTGAGGCGACAAGCTGATTGCGGGTTTCGGACTTGACGTTGTCGCCGAAGCGTTTGCGGAGAAGGGATTCGGGAACGTGGCCCTTGCGGAAGCCGGGCAGAGCGGTCTGCGTGAGCAGGGTTCCCATGGATTCACGGATACGGGCGTCCACGATGGGCGCGGGGATGGTGATGGTGAGTCGCTTGCGAGCGGGGCCGACATCTTCGACCTTGATTTCGGGAGCGTTGGGATCGGCGAGAGCGGGAGCTTGCGACATGGCGAAGTGATTCCAGGGTTGGCGGCACGCAGGCCGGAGTGAAGGAGGCTGTATAGAGGAAGAGGGGACAAGGCCGCCGCTGCCGCACGAGCGGACAGGGGCGAACGGATCAATTTAGCAGGAAGGAGGAAGGGAGGAAAGCGGGAGGTGTTCGGGTTTGCACCGCCAGAAGATCGACTTTTCTGATGGGTGAAGCTCAGGAGCAATCGTTAGGATGCGAAAATCTTCGGGAGGTATCAATGACGAGTGACATCTGGCGGCGAGTGATGCGAAAGAGGGTAGCAGCGGCAGGGGTTTTCGTCATTGCCATGACGTCCATGAACGGATGCTCCAACCATGCGGAGGATGAGAGCGCTGATACAGAAGCATCGTCTGCGAACATAGATGAATCAACGCCAACAACTGCAAAGACGACGGACACGCGGCCGAACGCGGCCGACGAGTACATACGCATATGGGCAGCGATGAAGGGATATGGAGACGCATCGATTGCCGATGATTCGATCGATGGAATGGGGCCTACTCTTGCCGAGTTTCTGAAGGCACATCAATCACAGATAACAGAAATACTCTCGGCATCGAAGATGGAACGATGTGATTTTTCGCCAGTCACCGGGGAAACAGGCGGGCGATCTTATGCAGGCATGCGCGAGGCACAAGAATGCGCAATCATTCTCAGCAACGATGCTGAGCGGTTTTTGCAATCGGGATCGGCTGAGACTGCGGGAGTAGAACGACTCGTCGCCATGGGGAGAATGGCTCAGCAGATGGGGAAGAATCGGTGGCTATTTTCCAAGGTCGCTGCGCAGGCTTCGACCAGCTTGATGATCAGTCGAGCATTGAAATATGAAGTCCGGATCGTGCAGACAGAGA
>DASZQE010000212.1:0-1678 GCA_035550175.1 Phycisphaerales bacterium
GTCGAATTCGCAGGATGGATGCCCGATGACAGCGGATTCCTCTACGGTCGCCTTGAAGATGAAAAAGACGCCTACTCCCGTGCCTTCCGCTATCACGATGTCGGAACGCACTGGCGGCAGGATCCCCTGCTCGTCAAGCAGGATGCCCCCAGCAGAATCCCCTTCGCGAATCTCACGGATGACGGCCGCTGGATCGTCAGCGGGGTCTTTGAGGGCTGGGCCAAGCAGGAGGTCTATGTCACCGATGCCGATGCGTGGCGTCGAACCGGAAAGTTTGAGCGCACGCCCGTCGCCGTCGGCCTCGAAGCTCGTTTTTCTCCCGCCACATTTGATGGCGACACCATGTACATGTTCACCACCCTCAATGCGCCCAACGGAAAGATCGTGGCCGTGGACATGAACCATCCCGAGCAGAAGAACTGGAAGGAATTTATTCCCGAGCGTCCCGGCCGCGAAGGTGCAGTGCTTGATGGCGTCTCGCGCGCTCGTGGTCTCATGGTTGCCACCTATTCCAAGGATGCCGCCACTCGTCTCGAGAAATTCGCGATGGATGGCAAGAGCCTCGGCGAGATTGCTCTGCCGGGCGCTGGCATTGGAACCGCGAGCATCTCAACCAACGATGATCGCACCGAAGCCTTCATTTCCTACACCAGCTTCAACGAGCCGCCCGGCGTCTACCGTGTGGATTTGGCCGACAACAAGCCCGCTCAGCTCTGGGCTCGTCCTGATGTTCCCGTCGATCCCTCAACGGTCGATGTCAAGCAGGTTTTCTACAGCTCAAAAGACGGCACGCAGGTGCCGATGTTCCTCGTCTACAAGAAGGGACTCAAGCTCGATGGAAACAATCCCTGCCTCTTGTACGGCTACGGCGGATTCAACATTTCCATGACACCCTCCTTCTCCGCAACCAACTTCCCCTGGTTTGAGCATGGCGGCGTGTATGCACTTGCCAATCTGCGCGGCGGCGGCGAATACGGCGAAGCGTGGCATGAAGCTGGCATGCTCGCCAACAAGCAGAACGTCTTCGATGACCTCTATGGTGCAGCCGAGTATCTCATCAACAGCAAGTACACCAATCCGAAGAAACTCGCGGTGTTCGGCGGAAGCAACGGCGGATTGCTCACAGGTGTCGCGATCACTCAGCGCCCTGACCTGTGGACCTGCGTGGTCAGCGCAGTGCCCCTCTTGGATATGGTGCGATATCAGAATTTCCTGATGGCGAAATTCTGGGTGCCTGAGTACGGAAGTTCCGAAAACGCTGACCAGTTCAAGTGGCTCATCAAGTATTCGCCCTATCAGAACATCAAGAAGGGTGTGAAATATCCCGCTGTGCTTTTCACTGCCGGCGAGAATGATAGCCGCGTCCATCCGCTTCATGCTCGCAAGATGACCGCCGCAATGCAGTCGCTTGATGGCAGCAATCAGGATGAGAAACCCGTCCTGCTCTGGGTTGATCGCGAAGGTGGTCACGGTCAGGGCAAGCCGCTTTCTCTGCGGATTCGCGATACTGCCGACCGCTGGGGATTCATCATGTGGCAGACCGGAATGAGTTATCCGACCTCCGATTGAGTTCGTTCATGACGTCTGAGCTTGGTCAGCTTGTGCGGGATGCACCTGACTGTCCGCAGCATCTTCGCGCGCAGCGGTGAATCCTCGCTGACAGTGCGCCGATAAGCAC
>DASZQE010000213.1:0-4334 GCA_035550175.1 Phycisphaerales bacterium
CGTACTACTACCTTGCGCAGGCCTACAAGTATCAGGCCCGAATCGATGATGCCATCCACGCGCTCGAACAGGCCATCCGCATCGCTCCCGATGCTTTCAACGCTCACGATGATCTCGCGGACCTTCTGCATCAGGTCGGCCGAGATGAGGAATCAAAAACTCACGCCGACATCGCCGCTCGACTTCGCGCCGAAATGGAAGCCAGAATCCACTCCCACGATCATCCCGCTGCCCCCTGATTCACATCTCAGCTTTTTTCCGTGCCTTTGAACAGGTCAAAAAGCGCCTGCGCATCCGCTGCGTTGTACGCCGCGATCCGGAACTTCGCGTCCGCCATCAGCCTGCTGATTTTCCCCAACGCCTGGATGTGATCACTGGTCTTGTCCGGCGGCGAAACCAGCAGCACCACCAGCCGCACGGGCTTGTTGTCGATCGCCTTGAAGTCGATCGGCTGCGCCGGCCGCCCCATCGCCACCACCAGTTTTTTCGCCACCGCGCTTCGGCCGTGCGGAATCGCCAATCCTTCGCCGATCCCCGTCGTCCGCTGCGTCTCGCGCTCCCACACCACGCTCTTCAGCGCATTTGAATCCGTCACCAATCCCTGCGTCGCAAGCAGATCCACCAATTCATCAATCACCGCTCGCTTGTCCACCGCTGCCAGCGGCACCTTGACGGTCTCAAGCGAAAGTATGTCGAGCAGGTTCATGTCTGATCCTTCAATCCGCGCTCCTTGAAGCGCCAATCCGCGCCATCCTATCAAACTCCTCACCCCCTGCGCGTCCCATCATCTCATCTCTTCAACTTCCCCTCTTTCGCTCCATGACCGCCCAGTATCCGCCGTCACAATATCCACACACGTCTTCGCCCGGCAATCCCATCGGCATCCGCTTTCCGCTTCCAACAATATGCATCCCGTGCCACTCGCACACCCATTCCGCCTGCTTTTCATTCTCCATCTCATCAACACTGCACGTGCAATACACCAGCCGCCCGTCATCCTTCAGCACCGCAAGCGTGTCCGCCACAATCTGCCGCTGAATATTGATCAACTGCCGCAGCCTTGCCACGTTCCATCGATGCTTCGCCTCATCTCGCCTCGCCAACACGCCCGTGTTTGAACACGGTACGTCCAGCACCAGAACATCAGCCCTCCCAGCCAACTTGATCAACTCCACAGGCATTTCCACACTCACGCGCTCCCCGCCCATCCACCCTTTCCTATTCCGTTCCAACTCCTCCAGCTTCCGTGCGTCCACGTCGCTCGCCACGATCTCCGCCCCCTCAAACATCATCGCCAGTTGCCGCGTTTTCGTCCCGCGTCCTGCACACGCATCCACCACCAGCTTCACGTCCCGCCCCACTTCCCCCTTGCCTCCGCTCACCTTCCGCACTCGCTGCAGCATGCCCTCAGCGCCTTCCCCGCGCATGGCCCGCGATGCCCCGATCATCGCCATCGCTGACGTCACATCCTGCACCACCGCCCCGCGCTCCTCTCGCATCAACGCCTCCAACCCTCCGCGCGAACCCTCAAATACGAAAAACCCCGACTCCTCATGCGCCCTTATGCCCTCACGCTTCGCACCCTCCTCGCGCAATCCGCTCACCACGATCGGCGGCTCCATCAAACTATGCGATGCCAGCTTCCTCGCTTCTTCCAATCCAAAACCATTCACCCAGTGCGAAATCAATTCCTCGCTGTGGCTTGTTTGCTCCGCCAATCGCGTCACCGGCCCATCGCTGAACACCTCTTCCGCCAATTTCACCACTCGTCCATCACTCAACGGCATCTCATCTCGCCCCCATTCCCCCGCCGTGCGCGAACCCTCGCTCGAACGCTCTGCAACCCCGACTTTCAACTTCGCCACTTTCCTTAGCACAGCATTTACCAATCCTGCAGCACCGGCTCTCTGCGTCCCCTTGATCCACTCCACAGTCTCATCAATCACCGCATGCACCGGCAGGCGATCCATCAACATGATCTGCGCCGCTCCCGAAACCAGCGCCGCCTTCACCTCCGCCTGCAGCATCCCCCACCGCTGCCGATCCAGCCTGCTGTCCGCCACCTGCGAGAGCGTCAACCATCGCCTCGCCGCAGCATGATCAATCGCGCTCGCCAGCCCTGCATCACGCTCATCCAATCCCGCCGTCTCGACGCTTCCCCCGTCAAAATCCGGGAACCGTTTCGCCCGCTTCGTCAGTCGCTCGTTCGCCGCGCTTCGTGCATTCATTCCGCCACTGTACACGTACAGTAGTGTTCCAGTCGATGACGGTGCATACTGCCGCATTCCTTCCGTGAAACCCCTTCACTCCATCCTCTTCTTTTTCGCCGTCCTTCTCGCCCTGGTGCTGCTCTACGCGCCTTCCGTCCATGGCACACCCCTCATGGACGATGACATCCTCATTTTCCAGAATCACAACCTCACCCGCGATTCCTTCTCCCACGCCCCGGGCCTCAAAAACACCTGGACCTCCCTCTCCGCCAACCAGGATTTCTACCCCCTCACCCTCACCTCATGGTGGCTGCAATACCAGCTCTTTCACGACAACTACTTCCCCTATCACTTCATCAACCTGCTGCTCCACGCGCTCAACGCAACTCTTCTCCTCCTCATCCTCAACCGCCTTCTCCTTCCGCTCTTCGTCTCCCTCTTCTCCGCACTGCTCTTCGCGCTTCATCCCATCAACGTCCAGTCCGTCGCGTGGATGGCTGAGCACAAAAACACGCTCTCCGCGCTCTTCTACTTCCTCACAATCCTCGCCTACCTCCGCGCCATCATTCCACCCTCATCCAGCCTTCGTTCAAATGATGTTCGTGCATCCCAAGCGCATTCCAAGACGAGGGGGGGGCTCAATTTCTATGTTCTCGCTCTCATCCTCTTCATCCTCGCGATGCTCTCCAAGCCGCTCACGATGACCCTCGCAGCCTGCCTCCCGCTGCTCTCCCTCATCCGCAATCGCCGCCTCACGCTCCGCGATCTGCTCCTCTGTCTGCCCTTCCTCGCGCTCACACTCCCCATGATCTACGCCACCGTGCGCGTCCAAACACTCCACCTCGGCGTGACCGGCCCCGCCTTCCATCTTTCCATCCTCCAGCGCATCCTCCTCGCGCCCAACGTCATCGCCCACTACCTCTCCAAACTTGCATTCCCCTATCCGCTCACTTTCGCCTACGAAAAATGGCCGCTCAATCCCGATGACATCCTCCTCTGGATCGCGCCCCTCGCGCTGTTGCTTCTCTTCACCGCGCTCATCATCTTCCGCCGCAATCCCATCGCCCGCGCCATCCTCATCGCCTTCCTCTGGTTCATCCTCGCCCTCTCGCCCGCGCTCGGCTTCCGCCCCATCTTCTGGCATCTCTATTACTACGTCGCGGACCACATCGCCTACCTCCCCGCCATTCCGATGTTCGTCCTCTTCGCGGCAGGCATTCATAAGTTCACACTCGTTCTCAAGCCCGATGATCGCACCATCCGGTTTTCGCCATTCGCGCTCCTCATCCCCTTCGCCGCGCTCACGTATATCCACGCCCGCGCCTTTGCCGGCCCCGTCGCCGTCTGGCAACAGGCCATGAACGCCTCTCCAAAATCTCCGCTTCCCTACATGAACCTCGGCGTCGCCATCGCCAGCGATCCCATCCAACCCGATTTCAAGCTCGCCCGCCAGCTCCTCGAGCAATCAATTCAATGTGATCCCACCTACGCCGACGCCCACCTCAACCTCGGCCGCCTTCTGCTCCTGCACTTCAACGATCTCGATGGCGCTCGCGCTCAGTTCCGGGCCGCCATTGATAACGCGCCTGCCAAAAGCCAGCGCACCTATTCCGACTCGCTCGTGAATCTCGCCTTCCTGCTCGACAAGGCGGGCGAAACTCAGCAGGCCATCAGCGCCATCAACACCGCTATCCAGTTCGCGCCTGGCAACGTGGACGCCTGGTACAACCTCGGCACGTTCAACCTCCACGCCAACGATCTCAACGCCGCGCTCAGCGCCTTCAATCAGGCCCTCGTCCTCGATCCCGTCCACGCATCCGCACACGCCAACCTCGGCGTCACGCTCCAGAAACTCAATCGCCCCGATGACGCCCGCCTCGAATTTCTCCGCGCCATCCAGTCCGATACCAAACCCGATGGTGCCCACGGCCCCATCGCCGACTTCGCGCAGAAAGCCATGAACGCCCTCCCGCCCGCAACGAAGCCGAACTGAATTGACGCTTCGGAAATTCCTCTTTACATGAGCACTACGTGGAACTGTGGCGCCTTCGTCCTCCGCCTCCATTTTCCGGCGTCCGATGCAACGACACACTTGAGTCCTCGGTCATGGGTCATGTCGATATT
>DASZQE010000214.1:0-2935 GCA_035550175.1 Phycisphaerales bacterium
TCCGACGCCAACGAAATCATCAAGACGATCGATGACATGGGCGGTTGCGTTGCAGGCATCCACAAGGGCTATTTCCGCAGAGCCATCGCCGAAGCCTCCTATCGCTTCGGGCAGGAAATGGAAGCGGGCGACCGCATCATCGTCGGCGTGAACGCCTACACCGATGGCGATGAAGATCATCAGGTCCACATCCTCCAGATTCCTCATGAAGTCGAAACCAATCAATGTGACCGCCTCGCCGACTTCAAGAAGCGCCGCGATCCCGCCGCTGTCTCCCGTGCGCTCGACGCCATCCGCGCCGCAGCGCGAGGCAACTGGGTCGGTGGAAATAGCTTGTCTTCCGGTGGGACGGCCGTCCCGGCCGTCAATCCCCGTTCTTCGGGGAGCGCGGGCGTGTCGCCCGCATCTTCCCCCGTCGCTCCCGTCAACGTCATGCCCGCGCTCGTCGAAGGCGCCCTCGCCAACTGCACGCTTGGCGAAATGGTGCAGGCCCTCGCCGATGTCTACGGCCGGTACACCGGCGGGCCGGAGTGGTGAGAATGGCCTCTACACCGACTCATTACATATTGTGCTGCTCGAAATGCAGGCAAATGAATCGAGTCATCATTTCCAAGGCGACATACGCTCAGCCTTTGTGTGGTCGTTGTGGCTCGCAGATTCTTTGGGAGAATCCTCTACCCCCAGGATCAACCGAATACGGTTGTGAGACCGAGGTCGGAGACAAACAGTCGCAGATATTGTCCGAAAATTACGTAACGCAACTCAAAGAATCAGAAGAATCAAGGTCATCAGATTCGTGTGCTAACTGTGGTGATTCGCATCGTTACGTTGACAGCATTTACTGTCTGGCATGCTTAGAAAAGATCCTAAAAGGGGTTGGAGTAGGCAAGCGGCGATGGGACTCAGATCGATCCTCTGACTCATTTGAACCAAGCGATTTTCAACAGGTGACCTACAAGAACTTCGAAGAGAATCGATAAGATCGTTATCGTCCTTCTTTTAAAAAGCAATTGAGTCTGTAAACGTCATGCACCCCCTCATTTCCTCAAAACTCCCGCAGCTTCACGATCTCTGCCGTGCCTATTACGTCAAGACGCTGGAACCCTTCGGTTCCGCCACGCGCGATGACTTCGATCCCGCCCGCAGCGATCTCGACTTCTTGGTTGAGTTTGCCCCATTGCCGACTGGAAGTCGCGCGGACACATATTTTGATTTTCACGATGAACTCGAAAAGCTCTTTGACTGCAGAATCGATCTGGTGACCAAGGCGTCCATTCGTAATCCATACTTTGCGCAGTCGCTCGCCCAGTCAAAGGTGCCGCTCTATGCCGCCGCGTGATAAAAGTTGCTTCTTTCTTGCCGTCAGCCAATAGCTGACAGCCGACAGCCTTTCCATCAACTCCCCTTCTTCTTCCCCGTCACCACCGTCTTCTTCCGCGCCTCCACCTGCTCCGGCTGCTCGGTCGGCACGATGCAATTGCCGAACGCCGCCAGCAGCGTCTGCGCCTGCTGCAACTGTTCATCCGAAGGCATTGCCTTCGTCACCTGCACCGCGCGAGCTTTGATCTTCGCAAATTCATCCTTGTCCGCGATCGGAGCCTTCGCCCACTTCTTCGCCGACTTCGGCAGTTCCGCCGCACGCTTGTTCGCCACCTGGACTCTGCTCGCCAGCGTCGGGTGGTCGCTCAATTCTTCAGGCGTCTTGTCATACCCCAGATCAATCATCTTCTGGAAAAACGCGCCGAACCGTTTGGGGTCCCATCCCGCGTGCGTGTAGAAATCAAAGCCGTACTCATCCGCCTGGGCTTCATCTTTGCGCGTGAATCCCATGCCGACGAAACTGCCCAGCGCCATCGCGCCGCCCGCCGCTGCGGTCCCGTACTCCGCGCCATGTTCCTTGCCGCCCGCCACCGCGCCCGCTGCGCCTGCGCCGAGCGCCAAGCCGAGAATCGTGTATTGCCGATTCATCCCCTGCTGCACGTGCCTGCAATAGACATGCGCGTACTCGTGGGCCATCACCGCCGCCAGTTCATCCTCATCCTCGCATTGCTGCAGCAGCTCGTTGTAGATGTACATCTGGTTTCCCCCGGTGGTGAACGCGTTCAGCGTCTTGGAATTCACCAGATAGAACTTCATGTTGCTGCCGTACATCCAGTCCGTCTTCTCAGACTTATGTGAGTCCGGGCCAACCCCCTTGGCGTCCTCTTTCTTCGCCGCCGCAATGATCCGGTCGCCGATCTTCTGCAGGTACTTCGACACTTCCGGATCAGTCACCACCGCAGGCTTCAGGTCCGTGTAGAAATTGTCAGCCTGGCTGATCACCGAACTGTCCGAGGCGCACCCGCCCAGCATGCACACCACCGCCGCCCCAAGAACCACCAGAACCCGATTCAGCAGTTGCCGGCTCAACATCACGTTTTGCTCCTTAAAATCAATCTGTTCTTCGCAGCCAAAGTGCATCGCCGTCCGCGAATGCCGAGACACGCCCCATCCCCTCTTTCATCGCGCCTTTCACTGCGAATTGTACCCCCTATTTCCGATGCGAAACATTGCCGGACACATTCATTTCCTCACGTCATTTCCCAAGGCGTTTTTTTACCGCCATTTCCACCAGATGTTTCGTCACGTCGCCGGTGTCTCTTCGTCCGGTCACCTGCCGAGTCACGTAGCTGCCCTCCATCACCACGGAAATCTCCCGCGCCAGCGCCAACGCATCATCCGCACCTGCATAGCCCGCAATCTCCCGCAACAAATCTTCCATCAGTTGCTTGTGTTCTGCAGCCGCAATATGCACCGGATCATGTGGCGTGGGAAACTCGACCGACACGTTCACGAAGATGCATCCATTGAACGAATCCAGGTGGAACATTTCTTCCAGCACTTCGCCGATCGCCAGCAGTTGTCCCCTCGGCGTGTCGCCTCCGTGCTTGCGCAG
>DASZQE010000215.1:0-2325 GCA_035550175.1 Phycisphaerales bacterium
GTCCGCATGCAGGTCGCAACTCTTGAGCGGATTGTGAACCTTCCGCAGACCGCAGCGGCTCCGCCTGTTTCGCAGCTCGATCCGGGGCAACCCACGGCCGCGATTCTCGTGTCCGGTTACAACGGCTTGGGCATTCACACCGCGCTGACCGCATTGACGTTTTTCCGAGGGTACTTCAAGAACTTGATATTCATTTCCGCAGGCGTGATCGACACAGGCGCATTCAAGTCCGAATCTGAACTTGAGCAAGTGCGAGAGCGGACCGAGGAGGACTTGAAGCGGTATCTGTCCGTGGCGCAGGCGCTCGGTGCGCCGGCGACATACAGGTACGCTGTGGGCACGGATCGAGTGGCGGAACTGGAAAAACTGTGTGCGCAGATCGCCAAGCAGTATCCGCGCGTCACATTCTTTGCAGGCAAGCTCGTGTTCCAGCGAGACCGCTGGTATCACCCGATTCTGCACAACCAGACATCACAGGATCTGCAGAAACGATTGAATTGGGCGGGCATACCGCTGCTGATTCTGCCGATCCGCGTGAAGTGATTTCGAGTGCTTGCGACATTCGGGCTGTCAGCGCATTCGACCGCAATTAACGATCGTGGATCAGAGCCGCAAGTCGGTTGATATCGGTGCGGGCGATCGGTTTGCCGGTGGTGAGATCGAGTTCAGGATGGCGGATGGCATTCGGCGGAATGCGAGTGAGAATGAATTCGACAGGATCTTCAAGGAACACGAGCTGGGTGAAGCGGCCTTCGCAGGAATCCAGCGTGCGAAACTCAGGTTCGCCGATGCCGGCGTCGGTGAGCAATTTTGCCAGTTCAGTTGCAGAGCGTTTGGTGTAGGCACGAAGGTGCATGATGAGGTCGCCATCGATTGTGGACACGGCGGCGCGGCCGACGAGCTCCGTGCGGATGGTCTCGCCGGAGGCGTTTTCAAGAAGGGTCATGATTTCCAGTGCGCTTGCGAGCATCGCACGCTGATCTGCTTCGTAGGCTGCGTCGCCGAGTTCCTGCTGACGCATGGCCTGGGCGTGCTTGCGGACGCGAGCGGCGGTAGGCAGAGGAATTTTCTCAGCGCGCATGTCACGAGCAGCAGCGATGATGGCGGAGTGCATGTCGAATTCGCGGCCTGAGTTGAGGTAGGCAGCGGCGCGCTGGGCGATTTCATCGGTGAGAGGATGCATCTCAAGACGTGTGCGTTGAGCAGTCCCGCGACTTGCACTTCGATTCCGGAACAGGATCGTAGCCTGCGCCGCCGAAAGGATGGCAGCGGAGAATTCTGCGAACGGCAAGCCATGATCCGCGAATCGGGCCGTGGGTCTTGAGCGCTTCAAGCGCGTACACGGAACAGGTCGGCTGAAATCGGCAGTGGCCGGTGAGAAACGGGCCGATCGTGACCTGGTAGATGCGCACGAGTGCGATGAGCGGGAGCGTGGTGAGATATCGAAACGAAAGGTGCATCAGTGTCTTTTTCGTGATTTCCATATCTCATCCGCGCGGGCACAGGCGGTGCGGATAAGTTCCTGGTAGTCCGCGAGGCGGAGCGGAGCATGGGGTCGGACGGTGATGAGGTAATCGTAGCCGGGCGGAAGCTCGTGCTGAAGCAGCCGGAAAGATTCTCGGAGAAGTCGTTTGATTCGATTGCGGATGACAGCATTGCCGACGCGAGCCGGCACGGAAAGGCCGAGACGAGCGTTGGGCGTGGGACTGGGCGAGCTATGCAACAGAAACGGCCCAGCGGAGGTGCGGATGCGATCGGCATAGACACGCTGGAACTCAGCAGGCTTGGTGAGGCGACGGGTTTTGGGGAACGTGTGTCGCATTCGAAGAGCTGGATGGTGTGTGCGCTAACTCACTCGCACGATTGAAAGCAGGCATTGTTGCCAATGGACGTCCGCAAGTGAAGTCGCGTGCGAAGATTATCGTGGCGATGAGCCGGTAGCGTTGATGATGGTGACGGAATCGCGAAGCATATTCCACTCCATCCGCTGGGCAGTGTTGACGGATGTAGACCCCCGAGTTTTGACTGTGGCGAAACGGCCGGGATACGCAGCAATGACCGCGAAGCGGTTGCGGACGTCATAGTCGAACATATCACAATCGACATCGCGATTCTCGGTGTGAATCACGATCGCATCCGTGCAGTGAAGGCGATCAATTTTCATCGCCGAGCCCATGGCGATCCCTCCCTGAGTCATTTGTGCGGGTGCAACTTCCGCAGGCGCAGTTGACGGAGCGATTCCACTCGCAGCCGCGGGCGATTGAGATGAGATGAGTTCAGCGCCGACGTTCTGGCCGGTGATCGTGGAGGCTTTGTTGTCGAGCG
>DASZQE010000216.1:0-3508 GCA_035550175.1 Phycisphaerales bacterium
CCTTCGATCGGATAGGGATCGAGATCGGGAAGCGGCTTGGTGATATTCCCGGATGTCAGATCTCGCACAAAAAGACGCGGGATGCCCTGGTCCTTGTCCGAAAGAATGGCGACGGATTGCTCGCCGGGGAGATATGCGAATGGCGAATTCACGAAATCGCCGGGTGCGATGTTGAGCAGCGTGAGATCGCTGATGGCGGGTGTGAGCTGGAAGGCATCGGACTTCGACGCGGAGGTGTAATGACTCACAAGCAGGTGCGTGCCGTCTGCGGTGATATCCGCAGCGGACCACTCGCCGCTTTTTCCGAGAAGCTTGGTGATTTTGTCACCAGCAAAGTCGTAGCGATAGATGTAGAAGTCCGCAGAGGATTCATCGTTGGCTGTGAAGATGAAGCCCGACGAATCATGCAGCCAGCATTGCAGGCTGTAGACCACGGATGGATTCTGAAGAAGCGGCTTGATGTCACCGGTACCAGGATCAAAATGATAAAGCTGGTTCTGCTCGTTGCCGCCAACGGCTGCGGCGATGACGATGTGTTTGGAATCCGGCGAAAGCGAATACCCGGCGACGCCGTCTTTGAAATTCGTCAGTTTGGTCATCGGACCATCGATTGGCGCATCAGCAGCCCGCTTGTAGAGCTGCTGAATGCCATCGGGCCAATCGCGGACGTACAGCGTGCCGTCAGCGGCGAGCGCGGGCGAGTTCGGGGCGCGAATCTTCAGAAAACGTTCGATGTCAGGAGCGTTATTCGTCGGCGCCTGGGTCGTTGATCCGGGGCGATACACAGGCTTGGGGCCGGTGGTTTCTTGGCGGGATTGCGCAAGCAGCGCGGAAGTTAGAATAAACGAGGCCAGAATTGCGGGTGATTTCATCGGGGCATTCCTGTATGCAGTGTGAACATTGAACACGAAGTGTAGAGGAATGGTTGCACCGCAGTGAAAGCGCAAGAAAAAACCGCGCGAATGGCGCGGGTATGAAGAACTGATCTTCGAGCAGATGAGTCTCGCTGAATCACATTGATGGCGGGAGACCCAGTGCCCTGCGAATGGATGCAAGCTGACCCGCATGCCAGCCATCATGCCAGATGGATTTGATGATGAGATCATTGGCGTCTGCGACGAATCCTCCGCCGGCCTCACCGAAATGCTGAACGCGCTGGTCATGCGAAAGCGATGCCAGCGCCTTCACGAGTGCATTGTGCGCAGCGTCAGCGGCTGCGCGGACTTCGGAAAACGATGGATACGCCGATGCTGAGGGTGTCGGCACGGATTTATGCCCGAAAAGTTTGTTCCAGTTTTCAGGAGGAGCTTTTGGGATCGCGGCGTTTGGAGCGACGTTTTTGAGGATGGACAGGAACCAGTGATCGGTGAGTGCGAGATGGCCGAGAATCCACATCGCGTGGTTGTCGGTCTTGAATGGTTGAAACGTGGCTTTGTCGGCCGGAAAATCCTTCAGCAGATTGGTGAGCATGGTCCGCGCGAATTGCATGGACTCCGTGAACGTCGGGGCGGAAGTTGTGGTGGTCATGGTCAAGCCTTTCGAAAGAATTTATTGGCGGGGAGAACCGCATTGTTGGGCGTCCCTTGGGCGTGGGCAAATGAGCCTTTCAAACTTGCCCCTTGATGTGGGAAATTGACGTGACAGCCTCGGAGATGCCGCGTGGAACTTGTAGGATGACGCCATGAGCCCTGCCGTCACGGAACAAACAGACAGTGGGAAGAGCCGTGCGCGGGCACGTCGTGTGCTGTATTCGTTTCTGCTTGTGATTGCGACAGGATTTGTCTTCTGGGGCAGCACCCAAAATGGCTTTGTGTGGGACGACGTGCAGAACTTGGTGCGGAATGAGCACGAACGCGGATTTACAACAGAGAATGTGAAATGGAGCTGGACGCACGCACACGAAGGCCATTACCAGCCGTTGACGTGGATGAGCTACATGCTGGATTTCGCTGCGGCCGGCGGCACTCAGCCCGCAACAGTTCCAGATGAACAACATGCCGAGATCATCGATGATTTCGCGCCGATCCCGGAAAAAGGATCGCCGGGCAATGCACGGCCATATCACGTCACAAACATCGTCTTGCATTGTGTGAACGCGATGTGGGTGTACTGGATAGCGATCACGCTGCTTGGAATGATCGGACGGCGCAACGGCAAATGGAGCGAATCCGGTTGGCTCGTGGAGTTCGGCGCAATGGTGTGCGCCGGCATGTGGGCGCTGCATCCGATGCGCGTGGAGAGCGTGGCGTGGATTACCGAACGACGCGATGTGCTGGCGTGCGCGTTCCTGTTCCCGGCGATCATTTGCTATCTGCAGGCGGTGCGCTGCGGCATTGCCGGACATTTGCACACTCTCTGGAAGTGGGCAGCAACCGTGTTGTTTGCAATTTCACTTTTGTGCAAGGCGATCGGAATGACGATCCCTGTTGCATTGCTCGTCGCAGATGTGTGGGTTCTGGGAAGAATGGCTGATCTGCATCACGTCAGTGAACAATTGCGGCGTGCGTGCCGGTTGTTGGCGGAAAAGTGGGCATTCCTCGTGCTTGCCATCGGCTCTGCGGGAGTCGCCCTCTGGGCGCAGCACGAAGGCGGCGCGTTGGCCCGCGGAATGGGACATGGATTCGTGCAGCGCTTGGCCCAGGCCGGGTATGGTTTGTGTTACTACGTGATTTCAACAGTAAGCGGTCACTGGTGGCCGCTACACGAGATTCCAGTTCCGCTGCGCCCGAATGAACCAAGATTTGTGGTCACAGGCATCGCTGCGATCGTTGTGACCATCACCCTGTTCCTGTTTCGAAAGCGCTGGAGCGGTCTGTGGGCCGCATGGGCGACCTATGCCGTTCTTGTGTCGCCGGTGCTCGGACTCGCTCAGAGCGGAGTGCAGATCGTGGCGGACAGGTACATGTACCTGTCGGGAATTCCGATTGCGGTGCTCGTGGGCCATGCAGTCGGCCGGGCGACCATGTTCAACGCAAGGACAAAACTCGCTGGTGCCGTTGTGATGATGTGCCTGATTGGCTGGTGGAGCTGGATGAGCATGGACTACGTCAAGGCGTGGAGAGATGAATCGAGCATCTGGACGCGGGTTCTGGAGCATCAGCCAAGCGCGATGGCGCAGAATCAGCTTGGGGCCGTTGCCAAGTCTCATGGCGATTACGAAGCAGCTCTGGATCGTTTCAAGAAGAGTCTCGAAGTGGCGCCTACATACAATTTGGCGCGCATCAATCTGGCGAATGTGCTTGATTTGCACAGCGCTCAACTCGACCGAGCGATGATTGACGAAGCGATCGCTTCATTGAAATTCGCGCTTGTCTACGGCGGCGCTGACGCTGGAGACGTGTGGTATGCCTTGGGAAGCGTGGCCGAAAAGCGACGTGACATTAACGAGATGCAGGCGTGTTGCGAAAAGGCTGTCGAAGCCTTCGACAAGGCCGGGCGGCGAGATGACGCTGTTGTCCGCGCCTGGCGATCCCTCGGGATCATCCGCCGAATCAAGGGCGATGATGCC
>DASZQE010000217.1:0-3476 GCA_035550175.1 Phycisphaerales bacterium
AATGACTGCCTGGCCTGCAACTACACAGCCGGCGGCGGCACTTCGGGCGTTGCAGTATTGAGCTTGTGGATGATGACGCCGGTGCTGAACATCGCCAACGGCGCCACATTCAGCTTCTGGACCCACACATTGAATCCGGCAGGCGGCGGTTATCCTGATCGTCTGCAGATTCGCATGAGCCTGAACGGTTCAAGCACGAACGTCGGTTCGGGCACAGGCGCCACGGGCGCGAACGCGGTCGGAGACTTCTCCAACCTTCTGCTGGACATCAACCCGGCGCAGAACACCACGGCATATCCGTCCGACTGGACGCAGTTCACAGTCACCATCAGCGGCGTGTCCACACCGACGACCGGTCGTCTGGCATTCCGTTATTTCGTGACCGGTGGCGGTCCCGGCGGCGCCAACTCCAACGCGATCGTGATCGACAATGCTTCGTACGCTGTCCCGGCTCCCGGAGCAATCGCCCTGCTCGGTCTGGCCGGCGTGTGCGGCTCGCGTCGTCGTCGCAACGCGTAATGCCTGATTGATTATCGATTGCTACTTCCGATTCTGAACCGGCTGTGCGAAAGCACGGCCGGATTTTTTTTTGGCCGGCGGGATTGATTGGCGGTCGCTTGCGGAACAGGTTTGTGTGCTATCGTTTGCGGCTATGAGGAAGACGCGAGTGGTTTTGAATGGCGGGCCGTTGTCGATTGCGGACGTGCATGCGGTGGCGCGGATGTACGCAAAGGTTTCGCTGGGCGACACGGCGCGGCGGGCGGTGAACGCTGCGCACGAAGTTGTTCAGAAGGCAGCGGAAGGCGACGAGGCGGTGTACGGCGTGAACACCGGGTTCGGGAGCCTTTCGCGGAAGCGGATTGCAGCGAGCGATCTGCGCGAATTGCAGCGGAATCTGGTGCGGTCGCATGCGGCAGGGGTGGGCGACCCGCTGCCGAATGTGGTGGTTCGGGCGATGATGCTGATTCTTGCGGGGAGTTTGGCGCGGGGGATGAGCGGCGTGCGGGTAGAGGTGATTGAACAGATCATCAGAATGTTGAATGCGGATGTCACGCCGGTGGTGCCTTCGCGCGGCAGCGTGGGGGCGTCAGGCGACCTGGCGCCGCTTGCGCATGTGGCGCTGGTGATGATCGGCGAGGGGACGGCGGAGGTTCCGACGCGAGATGACACCTGGTGGGAAGTGGTGAACGCGGCGGAAGGGCTGAAGCGGGCGAAAATCAAACCGATTGTGCTCGAAGCGAAGGAAGGCCTCGCGCTGATCAACGGCACACACATGATGACGGCGATGGCGGCATTGCTGGTGCATGATGCAGACTCGCTCATGGATGCGGCACTGACGGCGGGGGCGATGGCGATTGATGCATGCAGGGCGACGGATGCGTTTCTGGATGCGCGATTGCACAAGGCGAGGAATCAGCCGGGACAGATCGAGGTCGCGAAGCGATTGCGGGAACTGCTGAAGGGAAGCGAAATCCTGCCATCGCACGTGGAGAATGATCCGCGGGTGCAGGATCCGTATTCGCTGCGCGCGATGCCGCAGGTGATGGGCGCGGCGATGGATGCGATCGGGCACGTGCGGGGCGCAGTGGAACGGGAACTGGGCGCGGTGACGGACAATCCGCTGGTGTTTGCAGGGCGAGCGAAGGGTAAAGGCGACATTGTTTCAGGCGGGAATTTCCACGGCATGCCGATGGCGATTTCGCTGGATGTGCTGAAGATCGCACTCTGTCATGTTGCCGGGATCGCTGAGCGAAGGATTTTCTGGATTCTGGCGGCGAGCGACAGCGAAAGCCACGTGCCTGCGTACGCTTCACCCAAGCCGGGATTGCACAGCGGATACATGATTGTGCAGTACACGGCAGCGGCGCTGTGCAATGAGTTGCAGACGCTGTGCGTGCCGGCGTCGGTGGCGAACATTTCGACCTCTGCGGGGATGGAGGACTACAACAGCATGGGCGCAACGAGCGCGCACCAGGCGTGGCGGGCGATGGAGCTGGCGCGGAACGTGGTGGCGGCGGAACTGCTGGTGATGGCGGAGGGATTGGAATATCACCGGCCGCTCAGGAGCGGAAAGGGCGTGGAGAAGGCACACGAACGAATTCGCACCAATGTTGCGCGACTGACAGTTGATCGTCCGCCTGGAAAAGACATTCGCACCATTGCATGGAGAATTGCAGGGGGTGTTTTTATGAATGATGAGCGAAAATGACTGAATCCGAGCGCGTATCACGGTTTGAAGCTGCGTACAACCGCATTGACCATGCGCTGACGGACGCGATTTCACATATGGGGAATCGCAGGAAGTTCGGCTTCTCGGCGAAGGTGCGGATTCTGGCTTCACGCAGGAAGCGACTCGCTCGTCATGCGGATGCGCTGCTGGACATGGCGGAGCTGCGCAACGCGGTGGTGCATGGGCACACGGGCGAGGACACGTACATGGCGGTGCCGAGCGAGCAGACGGTGCTGGAGCTGGAGGAGATCGAGCGAGATGTGTTCAGCCCGGAGAAGGTGATGCCGAAGTTTCAGCGGAGCGTGACGACGGTGCGGGCGGATCAATCGCTGGCTGATGTGTGGAAGCTGGTGAAGGATGAGGGGTTCTCGCGGTTTCCCGTGTATGACTCACACGGGTTCGTGGGGTTGCTGACGAGCAACGGATTTGCACGGTGGTGTGCTGCGCAGCTCAACGGCAGCAGACTTGATGTGGATACGGCGCAGGCGAAAGTTGCGGACGTGCTCGAGAAGGATCATCGGCGCGAGGCGGTGCAGTTTGTTTCGCGCGATGCGCTGATTGATGACGTGGAGGATCTGTTTGCGCAGGTGCAGCCGTTGGAGGCGGTGATCATCACAGAACATGGGCGGCGCGAGGAGCGGCCGATCGGGATGGTGTGCGCGATGGATATCGCGGGCCAGCGTAATCATTCAAACAATCATCATTGATCTGTGTTCTGCCGCTGGAAATTGCGGGGAAAGCCCGGCGAATCGAACGGGTTGCCGAGTATGATTGTGCGTTGATTGCGAGCAGTGAACAGGGAGTGTGAAGCATGACGACGATGGCGTCCGCAAAGCCGGTTGCACCTTTTCCGAAGCACGCTGCGATCCGCGCGCCGCGAGGGAACACGAAGACCTGCAAGACATGGCAGGCCGAGGCCGCCATGCGCATGTTGATGAACAATCTGGATCCCGAAGTCGCCGAGCGCCCTGATGATCTCGTCGTCTATGGCGGTCGCGGGCAGGCGGCGCGGAACTGGGAATGCTATGAGGCGATCATCGACTCGCTGAAAAAGCTGGAGGCGGATGAGACGCTGCTGGTGCAGTCGGGCAAGCCGGTGGGCATTGTGCGGACCACCGCCGATGCTCCTCGCGTGCTGATCGCCAATTCCAACCTTGTGCCGCATTGGGCGACGCAGGACCACTTTGATGATCTGGCCCGCAAGGGCCTGATCATGTACGGGCAGATGACGGCGGGTTCGTGGATT
>DASZQE010000218.1:0-7524 GCA_035550175.1 Phycisphaerales bacterium
CAGCAGCGTCGTGCAGACCCGCGCCTTTGCTCGCAACGACGCAGGCAAGCACATGGCCGTGAAGTACGCCACCGTGGACAGCACCGTTGCGCTCCTCTGCGCGTTCTTCATCAACGCGGCAATTCTGATTCTCAGTGCCGCCGTTTTTCACCCCGATCCTGCGTATCGCGATGTCGCCGACATCAGCGATGCGTACCGTCTGCTCACTCCTGTGCTTGGTGCTGCAGGGGCCAGCGTGGTGTTCGCCCTCGCCTTGCTCGCCTCTGGTCAGAACAGCACGCTCACCGGCACGCTGGCCGGCCAGATCGTCATGGAAGGGTTCCTCAACATCCGCATGCGCCCCTGGCTCCGTCGACTGATCACGCGCCTCATCGCCATCGTGCCCGCAGTCATCGTGGCTGCCGTCTATGGTGACAAGGGCGTGAATGACCTCCTGATTCTCAGTCAGGTGATTCTCAGCTTGCAACTCAGCTTTGCGGTGATTCCGCTCGTGATATTCACCAGTCAGCGGAAAAAAATGGGCGCATTCGCAAATCCAGCGTGGTTGACAATTTCCGCCTGGGCGGTGACCGTGGTCATCGTCGTGCTCAATGGCTACTTGCTCTTTCAGCAATGTGCCGAATGGTGTGGCTTGAAGGGGTAACGAGAGAATGCTGTTCAGAGTTTCTTGCCGGATTGCACATCCGATCTGAATGAAACACGGATGGCGAAAAGTCTGCAGCGTGTCCTGAAATGAGTGGGGAGCGGGAGCGTGTGATGTACAAGAAAATCCTCGTGGCCCTTGAAAACTCCGAAACCGACAAAACCATCCTTGTGCATATCGCCAAACTGGCAAAGGGCCTCGGTTCAACAATCATTCTGATCCACGTCGCCGACGGCTTCGCCGCTCGAAATCAGAAATCCCTCAACCTCGCCGAATCCCAGGAAATGCGTGAAGATCGCGAATATCTCGAACGCTGCAAAGCTGAAATGGAAGCCAACGGCGTGCCTGCCGTTGTTGAATTGGCCTGTGGCGACCCCAAATCGGAAATCGTCGCGAGCGCAGAACGTGAAAAGTGCGACCTCATCGCCATGGCCACCCACGGCCACGGGTTCGTCAAAGACGTCGTGCTCGGCAGCGTCGCTGAAGGCGTCCGTCACCGAACCAGCATCCCCGTCCTCATGGTCCGCGCCGGATAAGAGCTCATGCCGACAATTCATCCAGCGCCCGCTGCATCCGCTTGATCGACACCGGCTGAATCGTCGAAAGCTCCTGCGCAAACACCGCCACCCGCAGTTCCTCAAGCATCCACCGCAATCGAACCAGTTCAGAATCCGGCACATCTCCTGACACCGAATCCAATCGAGCGAACACCGACCGCTCTAGAGGAATCAGCTCATCCAGAATCTTTTCATCCTTTGCGAATTCCTTGCCCGCTCCCGTTCGTGATGGATTCGCCGACTTCACATGAGCCTTCAGTTTTGCAAACGGAGCCGCTGAGCCTGCAGTGCGTTCCGGAAATGAAGACGTTTTTCCCGCCGCCGATGGCATCAATCTTTTCAGGCGAATCGAAAGCGCATGAAGATATCTCGGGAGATGTTCCAGCCATCCGCGCGGAGTCGAAACCAGAACATCCGCAGGAATCAGTCGTGTCAGATGATGCTTCATGTCCTCAATGCTCAGGGACTTGAACTGTGTCTGCACTAGTGCCAGATGAATGTGCTGATACGTCCGCAGCATCGGCGCGACAAATGCAATCACCGCTCCCGTCATTTCCCACAGCTTCGACCATCGCGCATCGATCCTCGCTTCAAATTCCCTCTGCGTCTTCGGAATCTCTTCGCCTGCATCCATGAACGTGCGCTCAGCAATCAACAACCTCAGATGATCCTGCAATTGCCGCGCCGACCCCAGTGTCGAGTAATCCAGACACATCAAATCCAGATCCGGCAGGTCTCGCAGATACGCATCAAGCTCATCACCCGACGCAATCGCAAACAATCGCCGTATACCCTCCCGGTTCATGTCTTCCGCCCGCCTGCACGAAACCTCAAGCGAAAGCCTGACCGAATCCCCTTGATCCGCAATCACCGGATGCACAACAATCGGAATCTTTCCGCGAATGATCGAAAATGCTTCCGGCAGATCGCCGAAATCCCACCTCGCCGTCGTCCTCGCGGGAAACCGCGCATCAGTGATCGGTGCCGCGTTCTCCAAATATGCCTTCGCAATCGTGTTCAATTGCGCTAGCGACCGCGATTGGGCCACCAGTTTCCCTTCCGCATTCAGCAATCGAACATTCATCAACAGATGCGCCGGCAATTCCACCGCAGCCCATTGCTCCGCAGGAACAAGAATCCCGAACCGCTTCCGCAAATGCTCACCGATAAATCTCGTCAGTGCCTGATTCGCATTCAGCGGAGCCTGCAGCAGATGATCCACGAACTCCGAAAGCGGGCTGATCTGCTGCCTCGTTTCCTTCGGCAGTCCGCGTAAAAGCGCTGTGATCTTCTCCCGCAACATCCCCGGAACAAGATGATCCAGTCGCGTCGGCGATAGCATCGGCAGCAATTCCACCGGCAGCGAAATCGAAATCCCGTCATCCGCTTCCCCCGGCGCATGTCGATACGTCAACGGCAGCGAAAGCCCGTCCGACGATTTTCCGATCAATGTTCCCGCGTCGCTCGTTGCCGATTCGATGCCTTCCCCCGCTGCCGATTCCGCGAGATTTTTTCCGCTCGAAATTGAAATCGCATCCGGAAACGCGCCCGCATCCGCCGCGCTTCGCTCCGGTTTCAGCAGCATCTCTCGCGTCATGCGCATCCGCGCCGCTTGCTCCGGCGAAAGATGCGACGCCCATTTCTCGAAATGCCTCCCCGTGTACACGTCCTGCGGAAGCATCGCGTCATAAAAAATGAACCGCTGCTCCGGATCAATCAGCAGATCATGCTTCCGCGCCCGATCCTCCATGTTCTGAATCTCTTCAACCAGCCTGCGGTTGTGCTGCAGAAATTGCGTGCCCGTTCGGTAATCCCCGTTCACCAGCGCATGTTGAATGAACAATTCCCGCGATACCGCCGGATTGATCGGCCCGTAGTGTACGCGCCGTTTGCTGATCAGCTCCAATCCGAAAAGCAAAACCCGTTCAAACGCCATCACGCGCCCCCCATGCGGATCCCAATGCGGATCAACGTGCGTGCGCGTCACCAGATGCATCCCGAATTCCTCCGCCCACTCCGGCTTGATCGGTGCCGCGTTCCGCAAGTACAGCTTCGTCGTCTCCACAAGCTCCGCCGCCATCACCCAGCGCGGCTGCTGGTTGAACAGCACCGATCCCGGAAACAGAAAACACTGCGTCCGATTCGCCCCCAGATACGCATGCCCCTCGTCTTTCACCGCAATGTTGGAAAGCAATCCTGAAAGAATCGCCCGGTGAATCGCATCCTGCAATTGCGGCGCAAGTGCTCCCGGTTGCGCTTCAGACTCTTCCGGCCCCGGCGGAACGTGAATCCGCAACTCGTGCATCAGCCCCGCCAATTGATGGTGCAGGTCTCGCCATTCATTCATCCGATTCCAGCTCAAAAAATGCTGCCCGCACCACTTTCGCAGTTGATTCTGCGAAAGTAATCGCGACTGCGCGCTGAACACATGCCAGATGTTGAGCAGCGTCAGCAGATCCGAAGTCCCATCCCGGAATACCCGATGCGCACTATCCGCGGCTTCCTGCGCAGCCAATGGCCGGTCTCGCGGATCCTGAATCGAAAGCGCCGCCGCCAGCACCAGCGCCTGTCGAAGCGAACCTTCCTTCTGCGCAGTCATCAGCATCTTGCCCAGTCGCGGATCAATCGGCAGCCGCGCAAGCTGTCTTCCCGTCTGCGTCAGTTGATGATGCGCATCAATCGCGCCCAGTTCCGCCAGCGTGTCGAATGCATCCCGGATATGCGCTGCCCTCGGCCGATCAATGAACGGAAACGTCGCGATATCCCCCATGTTCGACGCCAGCATCTGCAAAATCACCGCCGCCAGATTCGTTCGCTGCAGCTCCGGCTGAGTGAACGCCTCGCGCTCGTTAAAATCTTCTTCCGAATACAGCCGGATGCACACGCCATCCGCCGTTCGCCCGCACCGCCCCGCTCGCTGGTTCGCCGACGCCTGCGAGATCGCCTCAATGTGTAGCCGCAGAAATTTCGTCCGCGAGTTGTACCGTGAAATCCTCGCCAATCCCGTGTCAATCACGTATCGCACTCCCGGGACCGTCAGCGAAGTCTCCGCCACATTCGTCGCCAGAATGATCCGCGTCCGCGTGTGTTCAGCAAAAACCCGCTGCTGTTCCTTCGCCGACAACCGTGCATACAACGGCAGAATCTCCACGCCCTTCGATGCAAAAGTCCGCAGCGCTCTCGACGCATCTCGAATCTCCCGCTCGCCCGGCAGAAACACCAGAATGTCCCGCGCCCTATTGCCTTCCGCCTTCACCGGAATGCTCAGCAGTTCATCAACCGCAGTGACAATTGAAGACTGCATCGCCGACAAATCTTCCGTCGCCGATGAATCCTCAACGCTCTGATATCGAATCTCCACCGGAAACGTCCGCCCCGAAACTTCAATGATCGGACAGTTGTGAAAGTGCTCGCTGAATCGCTGCGGGTCAATCGTCGCCGAAGTGATGATCAGTTTCAGCTCGGGCCGCTTCGGCAGAATGCGGTGAATGCACCCCAGCAGAAAATCAATGTTCACCGTGCGCTCATGCGCTTCATCCAGAATGATCGTGTCATAATTCCGCAAGAGCGGATCAGACTGCAGTTCCGCCAGCAGAATGCCGTCCGTCATCAGCTTCACGAATGCCGTTGGCTTGATCGCCTGGTCAAATCGCACCTTGTAGCCGACCACGTCGCCCAGCGGGGCATGCAACTCCTCCGAAAGTCGTCCCGCCAGCGCCCGCGCCGCAATCCGCCTCGGCTGCGTGTGCCCGATCAGTCCGTCCAGCCCGCGCCCCAGCTCAAGACAAATCTTCGGCAACTGCGTGGACTTCCCCGACCCCGTCTCACCGCACACCACCACCACCTGGTGCTCCGCGATTGCCGCCGAAATCTCCTCTCGCCTCTGCGTGACCGGCAGTTCCTGCGGAAAGCTCACCGCAGGCCGCGATTCAAATCGCTTCTTTCGCAGCGCAATCGACGCTTCCACCTGCTGCGCAATCCGAGCCAGAATCGGCCGGGCTCGCTCTGGAGCCTTGCGATACCGCCGGACGTGATCCAGCGCGCGCCGCAATCGTTGCCGATCACGACCCAGACACAGCTCGATTCGAGCGCGGAGTGTTGCAAGCTCCTGTTTCACGGGAAGGGAAAAGGCCGCGGTGGGATTCGAACCCACGAATCACGGATTTGCAATCCGTTCCCTTGGACCACTTGGGTACGCGGCCGAACCACTCAGCCTATCCGACGCGCATCCCGCAATCAACGCCGACCCTCGCCCACGCGTGTTTTCCATCGCCTTTTTCCCGCTTCACGCCTCCACCACGTACCATGCAATGTACGGCCCTGTGGCGGAACTGGCAGACGCAGCGGACTTAAAATCCGCAGTGCTCGCGAGAGCGCGTGTGGGTTCAACTCCCACCGGGGCCATTCATCTCCCTCCACGCCGCCCTCACCACGCCCTGCCCGTCCGTCACGTACGGGGCCCACGCCAGCACCACCGCCCGCACGCTGATGTTCGTCTTCTTCGGCTTCAGTGAAATCGTCTTCAGGTCATCTTTCGCCGGCTCAAACTCCGCCGACAGTTCCTCCCTCTTCATCTTTTCATCATGTCACCCCGTTAAGATTCATTCATTTCCACTTCTTGTTCAAACGTCTGGTATGGGCTTTGTTCCGTCCTAATGGATTGTCGTCATCTATGATTTTTTAAAGATGAAATTGCTTTGTCAGTCAGCGAAGGTAGACTCTTATCTACTTTCGGAGTGGATGACATGAGCTATTCAGTAGTTCTTGTTTTTTTTGCCGGTGCGTCGATTCATTCAGCAGTTTCCGCAATTGACACTGCGTCACTATCTAGCTGGTTGGCGATCGAACAAGAGCGAACATCCCAGAATTCTTGGGGTGGCGATGTATCGGCAGAATGGGAAGCTGATGCAGTGGATGCGCAAGGTCTGTTGAATAGACCACTTTCGGAAATCAATATACCTGACATCCACCTTCTAAATCGCAAGAGTTCATTTACCTTGGCGTTCCACGATTTTTCTCATTGGCGCCTCAACATCGATCTTCCGAAAACTGATGAAGAATCTTCTTTCATGGATTTTGCGCGCAACGGCAATATCGCATGGAAGCTGACCCCGACATGGCTCGTTTTACTCGATCCATCCAAGCCTTCTCCGGTCGGTCATCCTCTCCATGAATATTTTCGAAATGCGACCGCAGTGCTCCAATCATTTCGATTTGGTGCATTAGCAGCGATCAATACTTCAACCCCAAGCGCGATCAAAGTACTTTCCAATAATCAGTGGCAAGCGAATTGGAACTCTAGTAATGCAGAAGGGTCGCTTGTTGTCGAGGGCCGATGGGATGAGAGGGCTTCACGTGGCTTCATTGAGACAGTAAGAATTACATCTGGAGATCGAGCTGGAACTGGCTGGAGATTTTTTGATTGGCACGTTGACGCAGCAAGTAATCTTTGGGTTGCAAGTCATATTCTTGAATTTCATGGCGCAAAAGATGACAAATCAATATTGATTTCTCTTTTACACTTATCAGTAACAGCGAATGTTCTCGATTTGCACGTTCGGACGCCAACATTGTCACAAGGCGACGTTCTTCGGTCAAATGTAAAGATCATAAGCATGACCGATCTTCGTGATCCAATGAGTCCCAATCAATTCGTACTTTCAGATGGTACGACTACGACCGTAACTCAGTCAGAAATGGATGAATTTGCGATTCATATGAAGACCAAGAGTAAAATTGCTGTTTGGTTGCTCATTGTAGGAGCAACCTCTGCAATTGTATTATTGCGTTTAGTTAAAAGGAGTGCGACATGAAAAAGCAGAAAACGGTTTTAGTGCTTACTGCAATCGTTGGGAGTATGAGTCTGTCGACGGGAGTGCTGTATGCTACTGAGTGTTTCGACTTCGTACAGCTTGGCTGTTGTGATCTTGATATACACTGGCAGGTTGAGTGTACTAATGGAATGGATTCATGGAAGTGCACGGGCAGTACGACAGCCAACCCGCTAGCAGGTACATTCTTTATCAAAAATTCAGATGGAGACGATGAATATTGGAGTCGCCCATATACGTCACATAGCCTGGTGACGTGTAGTTATTACGCAGCAAGTTGCGGAACATTGCCTGGAACGTGTACATATAGTGGCACAATTACCAATACTCAATGCGATGACTACGCCACTCCGACTGCACCCAGGGACTGTCCGTAGTTATTATATATGAATTCAGGTGTGACTGGCAAATGCCGAGTTATTAGAATGACCACGCTCTCGCGAGCAGTTGGTTATTCACTGCTGGCATTTAGTATGCTCTTCATGCTAATCGC
>DASZQE010000219.1:0-1933 GCA_035550175.1 Phycisphaerales bacterium
TTCCTCGCCGACGACCATGGTGCCGAGCTCGGCGGCAATGGAGGCGCCGGCGAAGCCGGTGAGGACGATGGCGGCGATGAGCGGGCCGAGCTCGCGGAAGACCGCCACGCCGATGATGTTGGCGATTTTGTCGGCCTGACCGAACTCAGCGAGGGGAGGCTGCATCTGCAGAGCGAGGATGAATCCGATGCAGGCGCAGACCATCGCCTCGATACCGAGTGAACGAACGCCGACGCGCACCATCTGCGTGATGAACGCGGTGCGTCCAAGCCGGACGCGGCGAGGGAGCATCGCGCGGAGAATCCAGCGGAAGACATCGTAGACAAGGAATGAGACGCCGCCGACGAGATCGAAGGTGCGAAGCCAGAGGCCACCCCAGGCGTCAAGAAGCCGCACGACCAGCAACGGGCGAGTGGATTGCGTCTCTTCCATGCGGGTATTCTGGCGGTCGGGCGGGTGCGCCGCAAATCGGCTGATAGATCAGGTTGACTCTCGATCGCTCACTTCATCATGGCGTCATCGGGGTTTTTGGCGATGACGAAGACGGTATCGAGGCGGGCAATCTCGAAGATTGAGCGGACCTTGACCTGAAGGTCGCAGAGGATGAGCTTTCCGCCGTTGGTGTTGGTGTTCTTCATGGCTTCGACGAGGATGGCGACGCCGCTGCTATCCATGTAGGGAACCGCGCCGAGATCAATGATGAGGCGGCTGGGCTTGGACTTGTAGGCTTCACGAAGATGGATGCGCAGAGTCGGTGAATGGCTGAGATCGATTTCACCCATCGGACGAATGATGGTGATGCCATCCAGCCGCTTCACTTCCACTTCAAATGTTTCGCTATCGCCGATGCTCATGTGTTTCATTCCCGAAAAGGGTGAAGGGTCAGGTGGCGCGGGATTTCTCCGTGCAATGACAGCCGGAGTCGGATTGTTGTTGTGGTGCGCCGGATCTGCAGTCGGAGGCTCCGTCGCGGAAGAGGCGTTTGACCATCGTGAGGCGCATGCCGCCTTCGGCGCGCTGCTCGTATGCGACTTCGTCCATGATTTCATGAATGATGAACACGCCGAGTCCGCCGGGACGGATTTCCTCGAGCTTTCGAGAGCGAATGAGCTTCGGGTCAACCTGCCTGGCGAGATCCTCAAGGACGATCTTGAGCGTGGGGGGGTTGCCTTCATCGGCCCAGATGCTCATCCAAATCTGGCCATCCGTGCGGCGGTCGTATCCGTGATTGATGATGTTGCAGAGGGCTTCATCGACCGCGAGGGTGATCTGGCCGGACTGAGCCTCGTTGAATCCCAGGCGTTGAGAGATGGTGGACACCATTGCGCGAGTGGAGCTGAGGAGACGAGCCTGGCTGAACAATTGCAGCTTGAGGTCGGGCGGATTGTGCAGGTGGCCGGGCGCGGGAGTCATTGAAGTGAACCTCCCGCGGGAGGCTGAGTTGGGTTTCGAGGAACTGATGAAATGGCGGTGGCGGCCACGCCGTCGCATCCGCACGATTTCACCCAATCATCGATGGCTGCGCGGCGAACGGGGCGCGAGTCGGAGTATTCATAGCCGTGGGTCTGGCCGGTGAGTTTCCTGAGCGCGCCGATGGCGACGAGCCGGACGGCGGGATCATCGGAATCAAGCTGATCGATGATGTTGCAGAGCTTGGAGAGATCGTGGTCTTTCTCGGCGCGCTGGATGGCATAGATTTTGGCGGAGGGATTGGCGGAGTCGAAGCGAGCTTCGGTGGCGGGCGGGCCGCAGCCTGGTGTCACGGCGAGAGTGACGGCGGAAAGCAGGAAGCAGATCACGCGAGGCGCAACGATCATGCCCAAAGGATATGACGAGGGCAGGCGTGACGCCATTCTGATGGAGTTGGGAATCTGGACCATGCGGGGTTCGCCGGATCATCCATCGACCACACGAAACGTCCGAGTTTGTTACA
>DASZQE010000220.1:0-4400 GCA_035550175.1 Phycisphaerales bacterium
GCCGAACTCAAGGCTTTCAAGGATGAACTCGTCAGCATGCGGTCCGTGGACAGCGGCATCCTGGAAGTCATCGGCAAAGTCGCCCAGCATCATCCCGGCTCGCCGGATGTTCACCCCATGTCCATCCTGCGCACCGGCGTCTCGCTGCTCTCGCACGTTGATCCGGAATGTGAGGACAATTCGCCCGCCGCTGAGCTCCGCAAGGCCAAGCGCCTGCTCGCCAAGATTCCCACCATCATCGGCTACGGGCAGATGAGCCGCGACGGCAAGAAGCCCGTCAGCCCTGACGCTTCGCTCGACCACGCAGCAAACTTGCTCTGGTGCATGACCGGCGTGAAGCCCCCTGAGCTGCACGCCAAGGTGATGAACGTCTCGCTCATTCTCTACGCCGAGCACGATTTCAACGCCTCCACGTTCACCGCCCGGACCATCGCCAGCACCGAGGCGGACATGCACTCCGCGGTCTGCGGAGCTATCGGCGCGCTCAAGGGCCCGCTGCACGGCGGCGCGAACGAAATGGCGATGGAAATGCTCAAGGAAATCGACATCTACGTGAACGCCAAGAAGGGTAGCGTCGAGGATTTCATGCACGACGCCTTCGCCACCAAGCGCAAGCTCATGGGCTTCGGCCACCGCGTGTACAAGAACGGCGACCACCGCGCAGGCATTCTGCGCGGCTGGGGCCTCAAGATCGCCCAATCTCAGGGACCGCAATCCGTGAAGTGGTTTGACATGGGCGACCGCGTGCAGGCTGTGATGCTCAAGGAAAAGAACATTTATCCGAACGTGGATTTCCCCTGCGGCATGACGTACTTCGTCATGGGCATTCCCGTGCCGCAATACACGCCGATCTTCGTGGCTTCACGCATCACCGGCTGGTGCGCCCATATCATGGAGCAGCACGCGGACAACCGCATCATCCGCCCGCTGGCGAACTACGTCGGCCCGGAACTGAAGAAGTGGAATGGGTGATCAGAGCGACGATTGGCGATTGCAGGGTCAAGAGCGATATCTCCAAGATGCCGCGCTGATTCACACGCAATGGACACGTCCCAGACCAGATTGGGACCACGATCATTGTGCATTCTGTTGGGAGAAGTTTGGAGATGAAGGTCTTCCCAATTCATTGCACACGGGGTGGACAACGCTCGATCATTATCATTGGATTTGTGAAGCTTGCTTCGAAGATTTTCGCTCCCGCTTTCGGTGGACGACAGTAGATCAATGAACAGCTATTCCAACTCCAGGCGGACGGTAAACTCTCGCGCATGAATGCGATCGTATTGGCCGTTCTCGCTGGTCTGTGCTGGGGCGTCGGCGAAGTCTTCACCAAAGTCGTATTGCGCACCAAGGATGTCGGACCCATCACCGCCATCGCGGTGCGCACCACGATCGAGCTGCCGATTCTCTGGCTCGCGTATCTCTACGTCACGCGCAGCGCCAAAAGCGAACCCACCACCTGGCTGCACGCGCCGCCTGCCACGCTCACCAAGCTCGTGATTGGTTCGGGCATCATCGCGGGTGCTGCGGGCATGCTGTGTTTCTATTCCGCGCTCAGCCTCGGCGAGATTTCCCGCGTGAAGCCCATCGCCTTCAGCATCGCTCCCGCAACCGGCGTGATCCTCGGCGCGTTCGTGCTCGGTGAGCAGCTCACGCTCACCAAGATCATCGCGGTCACGCTCATTCTCATCGGCGTCGTGCTGCTCACCATGAAGTAGTCGTCGCCGGATCATCACATGGCTATTCCACTCAAAGACAAAACGATCATCATTACCGGCGCAAGCTCCGGCATCGGCGCAGCGACTGCCCGCGCCTGCGCTGCGGCAGGCATGAATGTCGTTCTCAATGCCCGTCGCGCGGAACGATTACTCGAATTGAAGAATGAAATTGAGAGTGTGCGAGGGGGGGCGGGCGCTGAAGTTGTTGCGGGTGATGTGACGGACACCGGAATCAGCGAACGCATGTTGGACGCCGCACACGCGAGATTCGGCGGCTTTCACGCGGTCTTCGCCAACGCGGGCTACGGCATGGATAAGCCCATGCACGAACTGTCCGCCGAAGACGTTCGCAAGATGTTTGAAGTCAACGTGTTCACGGGGTTGGAACTGCTTTCGCTCGCCGCCCGCCGGCTCATCGCTGACGGAAAACCCGGCCACCTGCTGATGTGCTCAAGCATCCTGGCCCGTTTCGCCATTCCCGGCCACGGCTTGTACTGCGCCACCAAGTCCGCACAGTGGCAGATGTGCCGGGCCATGCGCATGGAACTCCGCCCGCATCGCATTCACGTGTCCACCGTCCACCCCATCACCACGGTCACCGAGTTCTTCGATGTCTCTTCGCAGTTGAGCAAATCGACCGCAAAGCCTGATGCAGGCAAGCCCGTGAAGATGCCGGGTGTGTTTGTGCAGCCGGCCTCGAAAGTCGCAAACGCGGTGGTGAAATGCCTGCGCAGGCCGCGCGCTGAAGTGTGGACCACAGCGACATTGCACCTGCTGTCCGGCATCATCGGCTTGGTTCCCGCCACAGCGGACAGATTCATTGGTCGAATGATGTGATTGTTCAACACATCAGTTGTTGGCCTTGGCGGCGATCAGTTTCTCAATCGCCTCCAGTCGCTTCTTGTGCTGCGGCCGATCCGGCTCGATCTTGGTCAACATCTCAAGGTGCTGCTTGGCAACATCCAGTTTCCCCGCTTCAATCGCAATCGCCGCAGCAAGCTCGTGATTCGGCGCACTGTACGGATTGATGTTCACCGCCCTGCGAATCTTCAGCAATGCCCGCTCGCAATTCTTCTGCCCGCGATACAGCTCCGCCAGCTTCACCGCATACACCGGCGACTTGTCCTCATACGAATCCAGCACCTCAAGATGCTCAATCGCCTCGGGCACGTCATTTTCCGCCAGCGCGATCTGCGCCAGCTTCTTGTGCGGATACGGGTCTACAGGCCGCAGTGCCGCATACCGCTTCAGCAGGTCGATCGTGGACCGGCTGTCCTCCCCGCCATCTGTGTCCAGAAGCCTGCGAACGCGAAGTTCAAGCAGATCGGGGTGATCGGGATACTGGCCGAGCCATTCAGTGAGTTGCTTGTCAGAAACCTGCACCGGCGGACGAATCAGATCCGGCCAGCCGCTCGCCTTCAGCGAGCTCCGTCCCGGTCCCGGCGAAGGCAATCCGATTTCGCGCGTCATCGCCGCTGCGATCGCACCGATTCGCGCCTGCTGCGATGCTTCCATCGCGGTCGCCAGCGCGGGATCCTTCATGCGCAATTCATCGAGCAGCGTGTCCATTGGCGGATCGGGCGCAAGTCCCCATGATTTCACCTGCTGGCCTGCCCACACGAGAAAATCCGAGAAAAATTGCTCGCGGGAAATCTTGAGCACCTCCGGAATCGCTTCCTTTTCGCGCTCGCCCTTGTTGTATTCATCCATCAATTCCACGAGCGCTTCGTTGCCGAATCGCTCATTGATGTACTGCACCATCCAGAACCCCTGTGCGTACGCCTTGCTGCGATCGTTCGGCTGCTTGGGCCGCACAAACGCCCACTTGATCTCATCAAGATTGAACAGCGACCCCTCCGCATACGACTGCGCAAGCATCTGGCACGTTTCGTACGTTCGTGGCCCCGGCTCCATGCTCACTGCCGCGGCTTCCGTCAGCCAGTGCGGAACCCGATTCCCTGTCTGCGCGAGCGTCACCGTGTGCGTGAATTCATGCTGAATCACCCGTGGCCAGTCGAACAACCCCAGATGCTTGTTCGGCGCGCCCTCTCGTGCGGATTCGATCGCGATCAGCGGGCCAGTGCATGCTGCAATCGTGTGAATCGCCGGCATGCCCGTGATGCGAACCGCAAATCGCTCGTGATCCGGCATTAGTTCAATCACCGTCTTTCGCGGCGGTTCATATTCAAATCGCGTGGTCACCGTCGTATAGATGCGCTCCATCTCATCAGCCATCAGTTCCGCCATCACGTCGTCTACGCCGCCCTTGTAGCGAATCGTGAAATGCGGCGTCTCAATCCTCGCGTAGCTCTGCAAGTCCTCAAGCAGAAACAGGCTGTTCGCCGCACGCTTGTTGAACGGGTCCAGAACCGCCACATCCTTCAGAACCGTCATCGCCTTGTCATCTTCCGCCGACTGCATTTCCATCAATCCCAGCTCAACCTGCGGCGCAGGCCACGCGGGTTCTCGCCTCGAAGCTTCCGTCAGCATCTTCGCGCACAGGTCATACTGCCGATTCAGCGACAAATATCTTCCCGAATCGAAATATGCTTGCGCACTGCCCGGCGAGAGCGTTTCATACTTCGCCAAGGCCGCATCCAGCGCAGCCTGATCGTATTTCAGAGCCGCAGCCGCACACTTCAGCGACCACGCCTGCCGAAACATCGGCAGCCGCGACGTGAT
>DASZQE010000221.1:0-4345 GCA_035550175.1 Phycisphaerales bacterium
CTTCGTCTCATGCGGTCGAGCCGACCGACGGCAACTGCATGCCGCTGAAGCACATTCCCACGGGCTTGTCGGTTCACAACATTCAATTTGAACCGGGCCGAAACGGCGGACTCTGCCGTGCCGCGGGCATGGGCGCACGACTATCTAACAAGGAAGGTCGCTGGGCCACATTGGTGCTTCCGTCGGGCGAAATCCGTCGCGTGTCGATGGAATGCCGGGCGACCATCGGCGTGGTGGACAATGAGGATCATGCGAACGTGACGCTCGGCAAGGCTGGGCGAAATCGCTGGAAGGGCCGACGTCCGCTTTCTCGCGGCGTTGCGAAGAGCCACCACGCACATCCGCTGGGCGGCGGTGAAGGTCGATCCAAGAGCGGTCGTCCGCCGGCCGGTCCTGCGGGCACGTTGTCAAAGGGCGGACGCACACGACCGAGGAGCCGGTGGACGGATTCGCTGATTCTTCGTCGTCGTCGCAGCCGTCGGTACGGTCAGTTGCAGCTCTGAAAGGTCATTCACAGGAACCACACGTAGAAGGCACCTATGTCCAGATCATCAAAGAAAGGTCCGTATGTCGTTGAATCGCTCTACAACAAAGTGGAGCGGCTCAACAGCGTGAATCGGCGGCAGCCCATCAAGACGTGGGCGCGTTCATGCACGATTGTGCCGGAGTTTGTCGGGCACACGTTCCAGGTTCACAACGGACGTCATTTCATCGACGTGTTCGTGACCGAAGACATGGTGGGCCACAAGCTCGGCGAGTTCAGCCACACCCGGTTGTTCCGCGGACACACGAACAAGAAGGAAGGCGTGGTCGGCGGCGACGCAGTGGCCACTCCTGCGGACAAGAAGTAATTGATTGGAAACAGCCATGGCGTATGAAGCGAAACATCGATTTGCACGGATAGCCACGCGGAAAGCGCAGCTGGTTGCGGGACTGATCCGAGGCCGGAAGGCGGATCAGGCGCTGATTCAGCTGGAAATGTCCAAGAAGCGCGGCGCGGCGTACTTCAAGGCTGTCTTGAAGAGTGCGATCGCCAACGCGCAGGAAAACAACGTGGACGTGGATGAACTCTACGTGGTGAAGTCGGTTGCAGATCAGGCTCCGACAATGAAGCGATTTCAACCCAAGGACCGTGGCCGCGCTCACAGCATCCTCAAGCGCACCAGCCACCTGACCGTCGCAGTGGATGTGAGGAACTAACGCTCATGGGACAGAAAACACATCCATTCGGATTCCGCGTCGGCGTGACTGAAATTCACAAGTCGCGGTGGTACGCCCCCAAGGCGTTGTTCGCGGAGCTGCTCGTCGAGGATTACAAGATCCGCAAGTACATCGACAAGCGACTGAATCGCACGCCTCCCTTCGCGGCGGTCTCTGACATTCATATCGAGCGCACGCGCGAGGAGCTGACAGTGATCCTGAAGACCGCGCGTCCTGGGCTGGTGATCGGTCCCAAGGGCGCGGAGATCGAGAAACTGCAGAATGATCTGCAGACGCTCACGGGCCGCAAGGTGATCGTGAAGATCATCGAAATCAAGAACCCCGACACGGACGCCGTGCTGATCGGCGAAGCGGTCGCGGAGCAGTTGAAGAAGCGAGCGAACTACCGGCGTCTGCTGAAGCAGCGTTGTGAAGGCGCGATGACCAACGGCGCGAAGGGGATTCGCATTCTGCTGTCCGGTCGTCTGGGCGGCGCGGAAATGGCCCGCCGGTTCGATACGCGACTGGGCTCGATTCCGCTTTCAACGTTGCAGGCCAACGTGGACTATGCACAGATTCACAGCTTTACGCCCTACGGAGCGATCGGCGTGAAGGTGTGGGTCTACAAGGGCATGTTCACGCAGAACGATGAGGACCAGATTGATTCCAAGGCTGCGGGCGCCAAGGCGCGTGCACGCGGTCGCCGGTGATTTTCGAGGTGTTTGTTTTGAAGGTGCATTGACATGTCTTTGATGCCAAAGCGAGTGAAGTTTCGAAAGCAACAGCGCGGCCGAATGAACGGCAACGCGACGAGGTGCAATTACGTGGCGTTCGGCGACTACGGATTGCAGTCGCTGGAAACCTGCTGGGTTTCGGGCCGGCAGCTTGATGCGGGCCGAGTCGCGGCGATGCACTTTCTCCGCCGTCAGGGTCGCGTGTTCATCCGCGTGTTCCCGGACAAGCCGATTTCCAAGAAGCCGCTGGAAACGCGAATGGGCAAGGGCAAGGCGGAAGTGGAGTACTGGGCCGCGCGCGTGCTTCCGGGCACGATGCTGTTTGAGATCGCAGGCGTGAGCGAAGACCTGGCCAAGCAGGCCATGGCGAGAATCGCTCACAAGATGCCGGTGCGTTGCCGGTTTGTCGGTCGTCGGTTGACGGTGTGATTTTTTTCTAGACGGGATTGTGAAACGAGATGAAAGCCAAAGAAGTTCACAAGCTGAGCGTTGAAGAGCTGAACATCGAGATCGAGCGATTGCGAAAGCGGCTGTTCGAGGTGCGCACGCAGGCCGTGACCGAGAAGATCAAGGACACATCGCAGTTCAGCAAGATCCGCAGGGACATCGCGCAGCATCTGACCGAGCTTGCAGGCAGACAGGCCAGCAACGGCCAGGCGAAGGCGGAAAAGAAGACCGCAAAGGGCGGCGCACAGAAGCGCGGCTCGAAGAAGAAGTCAGCGTCCAGAGGCCGTGCGTCGGGCAAGTCCGGTGCGGGCCGTTCCACAGGGAAGAAGACTCGGAGCAAAACCGCCGCATCCGCGTGAATGAGCACAAGCCATTGGAGACTACACTGTCGTGAGCCATACCAAAGACATCAAAGTTTCGGACAAAGCCCCGCGGAAGATCGGCGTGGTGACTTCTGACAAGCGCAACAAGACGCGCAAGGTCAGCATCGTGTTCAGCACCAAGCATCCGAAGTACGGCAAGTACGTCCGCAAGAGCACCGACCTGCACGTGCATGACGAGCAGAATCAGTCCAAGGCCGGCGATCGCGTGGAAATCGCGGAATGCCGTCCGATGAGCAAGACCAAGTCGTGGACCATCACTCGAGTGGTGGAGAAAGCGGCGGTCACGGCCTGAACATCGGTTGAGGCGGAATCGCAAAGGTTGAAGTCATGATTCAGAAAGAAACATATCTCGAAGTGGCCGACAACAGTGGCGCCAAGATGGTGTCGATGATCGGCGTGTTGGGCGGATCGACGGCCCGAGGCCGGTTCACCCGGCGATCCATGGGCGTGGGCGACACGATCGTGTGCGCCGTCAAGCGAGCGCTTCCCAACGCGGACGTCAAGGTCGGCGACAAGGTGAAGGCGGTCATTGTGCGGACCAAGTATCCCACTCGTCGCGATGACGGTTCATACGTCCGCTTTGATTCCAACGCCTGCGTGCTGATCGCGGAAGACAACAATCCCAAGGGCACACGCATCTTCGGCGCAGTCGCCCGCGAACTCCGCGAGAAGAACTTCATGAAGATCGTTTCGCTTGCAACGGAGGTGGTGTGATGGCTCGTCACATTCGCAAAGGTGATCTGGTGATGGTGACGTCGGGCAACTTCCGCGGCGCCACGGGCGAAGTGCTTAGGGTGATTCCCAAGTCCAGCCGTGTGGTCGTTCAGGGCGTGAACGTCCGGGCCAAGCATCTTCGGCCCACGCAGACCAATCCGCAGGGTGGAATCATCCGGCGTGAAATGCCCATTCACTGGTCAAACGTCAGTCCGGTGGTGGACGGCAAGCCGACTCGCGTGCGTTTCACCACCAGCAACAAGGGCGAAAAGTCCCGAGTGGCGGCGCGCGGCGGCAAGGTGCTGCACACGCTTCACAAGGGTCAAGGTGAGTAACTCCGAAAGGTCGTGAAGATTCACAGGTTTGCTTGAATCAGAATTGCAGGAACAGACATGGTCGCTCAACGTGAAATCCCCCGCCTTCAGAAGCTGTACCAGGAAGTCGTCGGCCCAAAGACGAAGAAGGAATTCAACCTGGCCAATGTGCATCAGCTCCCCAGGATCACCAAGGTTGTCGTGAACTGCGGCATCGGCAAGTTTCTGGAAAACCAGAAACTGAAGCCCGAAGCCCGCGACACCTTCATTTCCACGCTGACCACGATCACCGGTCAGCGCCCCGTGATGCTGCGTGCCAAGGTCGCCGTGTCGAACTTCAAGGTTCGCGAAGGTTCGCCCTCCGGCTTCATGGTCACGATTCGTCGCGATCGCATGTGGTTCTTCCTTGATCGCTTGATGAACCTTGCGATTCCCCGAATCAAGGACTTCCGAGGCGTCAACGACAAGGCGTTTGATGCGGCGGGCAACTATTCGCTGGGCCTTACGGAGCAGGCGGTGTGGCCGGAAATCAATATGGCCAGCGTCAACCTTG
>DASZQE010000222.1:0-4820 GCA_035550175.1 Phycisphaerales bacterium
CGTTGCCGAGGTACTCGCCGATGACGCCGAGCATGAGCAATTGCGTGCCGCCGAGAAACAGGATGACCGCCATGGTGCTCGTCCACCCTGCGGGAATCGGCGAACCGGACAACCGAGCGATCAGCGCCCACGCCAACACGCAGAATCCGCCGAATGCCGCGAGCAATCCGATCCACGCGCTGATGCGCAGGGGCATGCTGGAAAAGCCCACATACCCCGCCAGCGCCAGGCGAATCAGCTTCCGCAGCGAGTATTTTGTCGCCCCAGCGAATCGCTGTGCCCGTTCGTATTCCACGCCGATCTGCTTGAATCCCAGCCAAGATCGCAAGCCGCGCAGGAACCGGTTGCGTTCGGGCAGCGCAGCCATCGCCTGCGCCACCGCTTTGTCCACCAGGCAGAAATCACCAGCATCAAGCGGAATGTCGATTGCGGCAATCGCTTTCATCGAACGATAGAACATCGCGTATGCGGTGCGCTTGATCAATCCTTCCTTGCGCTTTCTGCGAACCGCGTATACGACCTGATATCCCTCTCGCCATTTCTCAAGCAGCTTGGGAATCACCTCCGGCGGATCCTGCAGGTCGCCATCCATCATCGCCACCACGTCGCCATCCGCGTGCGCCAACCCAGCAGACATCGCTGCCTGGTGCCCGAAGTTGCGTGAGAGATCAATGAGCGTGAATCGTGCATCGCGAGCGTGCGCCTCTTCAATCATCGCCACGGTGCGATCGCGCGAGCCGTCATTCACGAAGATCGCTTTCCACTGCAGGTCGGGAATCGAATCAAACGTCGCCGGCAGACGCGCGAACATCTCCGACAACGTCTCTTCTTCGTTGTACACAGGGATCACGATGGAAAGCTGCGTCGGCATACGTCAGGAGTACAGGTTATCGGCGGAATGGCCCGGTCGTTGCAGAAACATCCGGAAGATGATCTGCACATTGTTGAGCGATCATGCCTACTGAAACTCACCGTGGCTTGTTCGTCGATCGTGCTGAAAACCTTGAATAAAGCGGCGAATCCGCATCACTTCGCGTCAATCCAGTTCGTGCTCCACGCTGACTCCACGACCAGCGGAACTTTCAGGCTCATCGCTTTCTGCATGTGATCCACAACGAATTCTTTCACCGCCTCCGCCTTCTTCTTCGGCGCTTCATACACGAGTTCATCGTGAATCTGAATCACGAGCTTGGCCTCAGGAAATTTCGCAGGCAGTTCGCGATGCAGATTGATCATCGCCAGCTTGATCAGGTCCGCCGCCGACCCCTGCACCACGCTGTTGATCGCCACGCGCTCTCCAAGCGCACGTTCCTGTGGGTTCCGCGCATGTACCTGCGGCACCGCGCGGCGCCGGCCGAGGATCGTCTCCACGTATCCGCGCTGAATTGCCTGTTGCACACACTGATCCAGAAACCAATCGATGCGTGAAAATCGCTTCTTGTAGTCTGCGATGATCTTCGCCGCATCTTCGTTTGTCACGTCTTTGCCGAGCCTTCGCGCCAAGCCGAAGGCAGTGATCCCGTAGATGATTCCGAAATTCACCATCTTCGCGGAGTTGCGTTGACCGGAAGTCACCTGCTCCGCAGGCACACCGAAGATTTGCGCAGCCACCGCTGTGTGGATGTCCTCACCTTTCTCAAACGCGGTGATCAACGCCGGATCATCCGACAGATGCGCAAGCAACCGTAATTCAATCTGCGAGTAGTCCGCGGTGATCAGCACCTTGCCTTCTTCCGCCACAAATGCCCTGCGGATTTCCCTGCCGATGTCCGTGCGGATCGGAATGTTCTGCAGGTTCGGATCGGATGAGGACAATCGCCCCGTCGCCGCCACAGTCTGGTTGAACTTCGCATGCACTCGCTTCGTCACCGGATTGATCGCGTCCTTCAGCGCCACCAGATATGTGTTCACCAGCTTGGTCATCTGCCGGTATTCCACGATCATCGCCGGGAGCGGACTGTCAACCGTCGGATCACTCGCAAGTTTTTCCAGCACTTCCACATCCGTCGATGGCCCGGTTTTCCCTCGCTTCAAACTCTTGATTCCCAACCCCGGCGGATCGTCCCCCGGCTTGTTGAACAATACCGCCGCCAGTTGCTTCGGCGAATCCGGATTGAACGGCACCGGCGAACTCTCCGCAATCGTCCGCTTCAGCTCCGTGATCTTCGCGTTCAATTTCTCCCCCTGACGATCCAGCTCGTCCGGGTCCACCTTGATCCCGTTGAATTCCATGTCCGCCAGCACCGACACCAACGGCATCTCCACCTCTTCAAACAATTTCCGCAGTCTCATCACGTCAACCTGCTTTGAAAGCAGGTCATACAACCGCAGCGTGATGTCCGCGTCCTCCGCCGCATAACATGTCGCGCGGTCCAGCGGAACCTCATCAAACCCCTTCTGCTTCGCGCCTTTGCCGATCAATTCATCAATCGGAATGCAGTTATACGAAAGCAGAGCCAGCGCCAGTGCATCCATGCCGTGACTGCTCCGTGATGAGTCCACGACGTAGCTTGCGATCATCGTGTCAAACAGTTCGCCTTTCACCTGTGCGCCATGCTTGCGCAGCACGTTCATGTCGAACTTCAGGTTGTGCCCGATCTTGCGAACCTTCCCATCCTCAAGCACAGGCTTCAGCAATTCCATCACTGTGGCCGTGTCCATGTGCGAAGTCTGCTCCTGAGACCGCGTCGGCACGTACACGCCCGTGCCCGTCTTCACCGACATGCACACGCCGCACAAATTTGCGCTCACCGGTTCCAACCCATCCGTCTCCGTGTCAATCGCCACAAAACCCGCTTTGCGAATTTCCTTGATGAACTTCTCCAGCGCCTTGCGATCCTTGATGCACTCATACCCCGCACTGTCCGCAGCCCGCGCCGGCAAACTCTCAGCAACCCCACCACCAAACAAACTCTCTGCAAACCCATCATCGCGTGCAGGCTTGGTCTCAACGGTTTTCACGGCCGTACTCACACCTGGCGCCGAACTCTTCTCCACCTCCCCCGCTGCCTGCCCGTTCGTCCCCAGTACAATCGCGCGCAATTCATCCTGATGCCGGTGAAACCCAAGCTGCCTGAACGTCTCGGTCAATTCCTCCACCGGCAGCGACTGCACCTCCACCTTCGCCTCTTCAACTTCAAACGGCACATCCACATCGCACTTCAGCGCAATTAACTGCCGGCTGATCGCAATCCCCTCCTTCCCCTTCTCAAGATTCTCTCGCTTCTTGCCCTTGATCTCTTCAATGTGCGCGTACAGGTTCTCAATCGTGCCGTACTGCACCATCAACTGCCCCGCCGTCTTCGGCCCAATGCCCGCAATCCCCGGCACGTTGTCCACCTTGTCGCCCATCAGCGTCAGCACATCCTGCACGTGCCTCGGCTCAAGCCCCGGCGTCTCGAAAATTTCCGCCGCCGTCACCGCCACATCCTTGTGTACATCAAAAAGCTGCACGTGCTCGGAAAGCAACTGCGACAAATCCTTGTCCCGCGAAACGATCCGTATCGCCAACTCCGGATGTTTCTTTTCCAGCCTCCGCACAACTGTCGCAATCACGTCATCCGCTTCCACACCCTCCACGCCCAGCACCGGCACGTGCATCTGCTTCAGAATTTCCAGGCAGCGGTCAATCTGCGGCCTCAGATCCGAAGGCGGCTCCTCGCGATTCGCTTTGTACTCCGGATAAATCTGCGAACGGAATGATTCTTTATCGCCTGAAACATCAATCACCACTGCCAGGTAATCCGGCTTGTACTCGCGCAGCACCTTCAGCAGCATGCCCACGAAGCCGAACGTCATGTTCGTCGGCTCGTTCGTCACCGGGCTGGAAAGCCCCGAACGGATGGCGTGATACGCGCGGAAAAACTGCGCATGGCCGTCGATCAGGTAGAGCGTTTTCTTCGGTGAACTCTCAGACATGAGATCGCAATGGTATCACGCAGATCTACTTCTTCGCGCTCACCATCGCCGCGTCATACACCATCTTCAGCATCTGCTCATGCTTCGCGCTCATCCGCAGACTCCTCCGCCCCATCACCGTCCGCGCCACCTCCATGAACTTCTCCCACTTGTACACCCGCGACCCCTCATCCGTCAGCCATGCAAACCGCGTCACGGTCGTCGGCGGAGGGGCGCTGGTCGCAATCATCGCACCGGTGCCCACCACCGTCCCCGTCATGATCCGCGTGCAGATTGCGAACTTCGCGTGGTCGCCGATGATCGCCCCCAGGAACTGCAATCCCGTGCGATGCCTTGCGCCCGTCGGCTCAAGCCGCATCGTCACCTCGCCGTACGTGTTCAGCAGATTGGAATTCGTTGTCCCCGCACCGAAGTTCACCCACTCGCCCACCCAGCAGTCGCCCAGATGCCCGTCATGCGCCTTGTTTGAATACCCCTGAAAAATCGTCCCCCCCACCTCACCCGCCGCCTTGCACCACGGTCCGATCACCGTGTTCGCCTTGATGAACGCCCGGTCAATCACCGTGGAATGTTCGCCGATCGCACACGGCCCCACCAGCACAGAACCAGGCCGGATCACCGCATGCTCGTGGATCACGATCGCGCCATGCTCGTTGTCCAGCACCACGCCCGGATAGATCTTCGCGCTTGCGGCGATCTCGATCGGGAACTCACCCGTCACTGCCGCAACGGCCTGCGCATCCTGTGAATCAGCCAACCGCACATTCGCAAGATCATGCGGGATCGTCTGCTTCATGATTCCGATCACATCCCACGGGAACCGGTACAGCACGCGATCCTCCAGCGGCACCCTCACCGTGCGCTCATGGAGTTCGCCGGTCCCCAGAAAGTATTCCGCCTCT
>DASZQE010000223.1:0-2641 GCA_035550175.1 Phycisphaerales bacterium
GAGAGCTCATTGGGAACCCGTGTTCCCTGAAATCCTCCCACGCTCTATTCGAGCGTGAGCGGCTTTTGTGTCGCTGGATCCGTCAATGTCCTCGGCCGTCACGATCGATCAGCCTCGAATCCGTCCGAATTTCATCCGTAACGGCGTCCCAGCGTTGACGCCGTCGCGCTGTCCTCCGGGAATATTCATTCCCGGCCGACATCTCTGCGACCCTCCACGCGCGAACCAAACCATCTCCCGGCGAGCGTTCCCACACACGACCTGTTTGTTCACCCTCGTTCCGAATTCCTCTTGATCCGATGCACTTCTTCCAGATGGCTCTCATCTGCTCGCGGAACATCAACACGGCTTCGTACGCTTCCTGAATTCCTCGTGTGTACATGTGACACTCCAGCAACGCCGCCTGCGATGTCCTCTCCTGCTCATCCAGCATGCCGACCGTTCGGATCGCCGTACTGAATGAGGCCTGGTCATCCATGAGCTTTTGCAGCGACTCTCCAAATCTCGAAATCGTGTTCGGCGTCAGCGGCACACACACCACTGCCAGTTGCATTTCGCCAAGCACGAGCGACCTTCTCAATCCTCGAATCTGATCCGTGATGATCACCGGATCCATGTGCTCTTCAATCAGTTTGCGTCGCAATTCGTCCGCATCCGTCGCGTCCCCGATCACGATCGTTTGTTGACTCAATTGCGAAATCATCGCTCCTGTCCATTGCAACTCGCGTGCCAGTGCATCCCGCCGGCAATCGTCGCTCACGACTCAAAAACCCTCATCATTCGCCTTCATGGCCTTCAGAATGTATCTGTGTCGCACCGCCTGTCGCAGGATTGCGACAACCATGTTCCTGCCATTGCCTGTGCTCTTGCATGCATCGAGAAATGAGATGCGACAAACTGTCGCAATGGTGCGACAGGTCCTTTCCACACCGTTCGAATGGGTTCCGGATTTCTGCAAAAAATAAAAAACGCCGCAGTGGACGGCGTTGTCTTTCTCCTCCGGAAAACTTGCTTGTGGATCAGCGGTGGCTTCGGAGCCAGCGGTATAGTGTGCTTCGGTGAACGCCGAAGACCGCAGCAGCATGGGCGACGGATCCTCCTGACTCAGCCAGCACCTTCTGGACGTGATCGGATTTCAACCGCTCAAACTTCTCCCGCTCATCATCTTCACTGACCGGTTGAATTTGGCCGATGGTCTTGACCTGCTCAGCCGATATCTGTTCGCCCACGCAGAGTACGTGCAACCGCTCAATGACTGTTCGCAGTTGTCGAACGTTGCCCGGCCAGTTGCATCGGTACATCAAATCCATAGCTTCCGGGGCAAATTGCAGTGCAGGCTGTTGATACAAATCCGCAAACTCGTCGTTGAACTGCTCTAGGAGACCTTCAAGCTCGTGGAGCCGGTCTCGGAGCGGCGGGACATTCAGACGGATTACATCGAGTCGGAACAGGAGATCCTGCCGAAACTGCTTGGATTGCACTGCTTCTTGTGGATCAATATTTGTCGCAGCAATGACCCGGATATCGACTTGAACCGGTGTGGAATGCCCAACCGGCTGAATTTCGCGCTCCTGCAAAAGTCGCAGAAGCCTTGCCTGAGCCGACATCGGCAACTCGACCACTTCATCCAGAAACAGCGTCCCACCGTCAGCAGCGCGGACCAGACCCATGTGTTCTCTCGTCGCACCGGTGAACGCGCCCTTCGCGTGACCGAACAACTGACTGTCAATGATGGATTCAGGGATGGCCGCACAATTCACTGGGACAAACGGTCCGCTGTGCCTCGGGCTTTGCGAGTGCAGCCACTTGGCCAATCGGCCCTTCCCCACGCCGGTTTCCCCTGTCACAAGTATTGTGCAGCTCGATCGCGCAGCTCGCACAGCCACATCAATCCGTTCCACGCTTTCCGAATCTTCACGGTGGACAACCGCTTCGGATTTCGGAACACGCTCGGAACAGACGTCTCCGTTTGTTGTGGGATTCGTTCCCATGCGACTCTCTCTCTACTCTCTCCGCGCCACTTCCTGCCGCGCGGTGCAATGTCAGCCCTTCTTTGCGCACAGGTAGCGCTCGGGTTTTTGGGCCGAGTGAGAATCACGGCTTCTGATGATGGAGTGCACAACTTTTTGACTGCGCGACTCAAACCCCCGAAATATCTACTGATCTTGAACCATCAACACGCGGCGAAACGTGCCAAGGGTGTCGCACAGCTTTGCAAATCGACTCTCTCTCATCTTCGGCTCGCATTTCACAATGCGGCGCCCGAATCTACCTCTCTTCTCTCGCCCTGGCGAGGGCTTCCTCCAGACTCATGCCGTTTCGGTGCAAGCAAACGGCTCCGTTTCCGCTCGCTTATTGCCGCTTCGAGGCTGCATCCCCGAAAGGCATGACAACTTCAAAATCTACGGCATGACTCGCAAAATACAAGTGCCAATCCTTGTATTTCGTTTTTTTCTCCTTTCTCTCCAGATTTCCCCGTTCCGCTTCTTTCTCATAGAAAGGAGTCTTGTTCCGCCCGGACTTCCGAGAGTCTTCTTTCCATTTCCCTCTTTCGCTCCATCCTTCACCCCCTGCTGGTCAACGCGGTTCTTTGCTATACTGGCTCGTGGATTTTCAGCCGAATTGCGAGTTGCTGAGCCCG
>DASZQE010000224.1:0-3209 GCA_035550175.1 Phycisphaerales bacterium
CGCACCCGCCCCACCGTTTTGCACACGTGCAACCCCGAATTCACGATCGCCATTCCGGCGGAGTCATACCCCCGGTACTCCATCCGCTTCAAACCCTCAAGCAAAATCGGCAGCGCCGGCTTCGATCCGATGTACGCGATAATTCCACACACTGGCCTTCTACTCCTGTCCCGCCCACACCCCATCGCTCATCCCTGAAACACCCTGTCCCAGGATCCCCCTTGATCCGACACTCTTACGTCGTTCACCCCGCTTCCGATCGACAAATCCTACGATCCTTCCACACCCTTCGTGTATCTTTCTCCGCCAGTCTGCACACTTCTCGCACCCTTTCCTCCGTCCGCTCCATTTCTCGCAATTCTCGGACCCCTACCCGCACACCTCCCTACAATCTCCCTATGTCCGATCTCTGGGCCGAACAACGCGCCGTCAAACGCCAATCCGTCGCCCCACTCGCCGTGCGCCTTCGCCCCCAATCCCTCACGGAATTCGTCGGCCAGGAACACTTTCTCGCGCCCGGCATGCTCCTCAACCGCATGCTCTCCGCCGACCGCCTCTCCTCCATGATCTTTTACGGTCCGCCCGGCACCGGCAAAACCACCCTCGCTGAAATTATCGCCTCCCACACCAAGCGACACTTCGAGCAGGCAAACGCTGCGCTCGTCGGCGTCAAGGACATCCGCACCATCCTTGATGCTGCCGCACGACGCCTCGAAAATTCCTCCACCCAGACCATCCTCTTCCTCGATGAAATTCACCGCTTCGCCCGCAATCAGCAGGACGTTCTCCTCAATGATGTCGAAGCCGGCATCGTCACCCTCATCGGCGCCACTACCGAAAATCCCTACTTTTCCGTCAACTCCGCGCTCGTAAGCCGTTCCACCGTCTTCCAGTTTGAAGCCCTCACCAACGATCACATCATCTCCCTTCTCCGCCGCGCTCTCACGCACCCCCGCGCTTTCCCCGGCCTTACCATCACCGTCGCCGATGATGCCCTCCATCACTGGGCCCGCATATCAGATGGCGATGCCCGCCGCGCTCTCACCGCACTCGAACTCGCTGTCCTCTCCGCTCCCACGCCAAAACCAAATCAACCCATTCACATTAATCTCGATGCCGCCCAGCAATCCATCCAGGCCAAAGCCCTCGTCTATGATGGCACCGGCGACGCCCACTACGATCTCGCTTCCGCGCTCATCAAATCCATGCGCGGCTCCGATCCCGATGCCTCCGTCTACTGGCTCGCACGCATGCTCCAAGCCGGCGAAGACCCCCGCTTCATCGCCCGCCGCATCGCCATCCTCGCGTCTGAAGACATCGGCAACGCCGACCCTCACGCAATCTCCGTCGCAGCCTCTGCGTGGGAACTCACAGAGCGCGTCGGCATGCCCGAATGTCAGCTCATCCTCTCGCAGGCCGTCATCTATATGGCGTGCGCTCCCAAATCCAACGCCTGCACCCTCGCCATCGGCGCAGCTTCCGAGGAAGTCCGCACCGGCCGCACCATTCCTGTCCCGCGTTTCTTGCGCGATGCCCACTACCAAGGCTCCGCTTCTCTCGGCAACGGACAAAACTACAAGTACCCCCACGATTCCGCCGATGCATATGTAGACCAGGATTACCTCGGCGTGGACCGTCAGTTTTACCACCCCACCGCACATGGCTTCGAGGCTCAGATCGCGCAGCGACTCGCTGACCTCAAATCCCGTGCCCGGCCTGACGCTTCGCCCCAGCCTCCTCCTCGTCAATGATTCGCAATTCGGCCGCTGAACTGCATGTTCATGGATCCAGTTCACCGCTCCTTTCTCATCTGCGCATCATTCGGCCTTCACCTCACCGACATGTCCTCACGCGAGACTCAATGCGCCGTGATCGCCCCACCGAAACACCGTATGTCCCAGTCACCAGAGATCATCCAGCTCAAGCGCACGATCCGCACCAGAGTGCGCTCTGTCATCGCCTCACTCTCTGAAGACTTCCGCCACATCGCGTCTGTTTCCGCGAGCGCCCGGCTCACATCGCTCGCGCAATGCCAGGCTGCCTCATACATCATGCTCTACATGCCCCTGCCCGATGAAGTGGATGTCACGCCCATCGCCGTTCGCTGCTTTCAGCGAAACCAGTCCATCTGCGTTCCCCGTGTCGATTGGGACCGCAAGGAAATGCACCCCGTCGAAATCAAGTCCCTCGACAACAAAACCCTCCACACCGACGCCCACGGCCTCCGCCAACCCACTGTCGGCACGCCAATCCCCGTTGACATGATCGACCTCGTCATCGTGCCCGGCCTCGCCTTCGATCTCAACGGCACTCGCCTCGGTCGCGGCGCAGGATACTACGACCGCTTTCTCGCACGCCTCCGACCCTCCGCGCTCCGCGTCGGCATCGCCTTCGATCAGCAGATCACCGACCCCCTCCCTGTCGCCCCTCACGACCAGCGCATGAACCTCATCATCACCGACAAACGCATCATCACAGTCTCCTCCTCATGATCGATTGAGTGCCGCTGCTCTTGAGTAGTGCCGCTCAAACCACCTCTTCCCAAAGCCCACGGCATCTATGCCGCGGATCTTATTCATATTTGTCCTGCTGTCATCGCTGCTCCCCCTTCCTCAGAATAATGCTGCTTTAGCAGCATGAAACTGGAAATGTCTTCGCTGGTGGGGTTGCAGGGGAGGACAGCCAACCCTCCCCTGCGAATCGACAGAATTCACAGCTCAACGTCCTCTCCGAAATACTCCCCACAAAAACCGCTGCTCCTTTCCCCAAGGCGTCATGTGTCCCGCTCGTTTCATCTCCACCACCTCAAACCCGTTCGCGAAAACCTTCCTCAACTGCTCCTCCCCGTACCGCTCCACCATCAGCCCGCTGCATCGCTCCGGCCCGTCATCCGCAAAGGTTCCCACAATTAAATACCCGTCCTCTCTTACGGTCCGCTCCGCCAAACGAACATACCGCGCTCGATCCGCTTCACTCGTCAAAAAGTGAAACGCCGCGCGATCATGCCACACATCGCACGCAGGCAGTTCATCAACCCTCGTCACATCCCCCACCATCCACTGCACACGCTCCCCGCACTCGCCCGCCCGCGCCTTTCCGCGCTCAATCGCCGCGCTCGAAATATCCATCACCCGCACCTCGCACTCTCGCTCTGCCAGCCTCCGCGCCAGTATCGAACTTCCCCCTCCCACATCCGTCACCCGCAACTC
>DASZQE010000225.1:0-4899 GCA_035550175.1 Phycisphaerales bacterium
GCCAGCAAGTTCGTGCGCGGCGATGCGGTCGCGGGCATCATCATCACACTGGTGAACGTGATCGGCGGATTTGCGATCGGGGCGCTTGAGCGCGGGTGGGGCATCGTGGAATCACTTCAAGTCTTCACGCGGCTGACGATCGGCGACGGGCTGGTGAGCCAGGTGCCGGCGTTCATCATTGCGATTGCGGCGGGTCTGATCGTTGCGAGAACGGGCGGGAAGGAAACGATCGGCGATGAAATTCCAAAGCAACTGACATCGCAGCCGTTGGCGCTGTACATGATCGGCGGGTTTCTTGCGATGCTCGCGTTCACACCGTTGCCGACGATTCCGTTATTTGCGGCCGCATTGATTCTGGTGGGCATCGCGTTTGCGCATCAGTACGCCGCGAAGCTCGACAAGAAGACGCAAGAGAACAAGGCGAGGATGGAAGCGGCGGCAACGCCGGCTGCGCAACAGCCGGTGGAGGAGTTGCTGCTGGTGGATCAACTGGAGCTGGAGATCGGGTATGGGCTGGTGCAGTTAGTGGATGCATCGCGCGGCGGGGACCTGCTCAACCGGATTTCAATGATTCGCAGGCAACTGGCTGCAGAGATGGGGATCGTGGTTCCGCCGGTGCGGATTCGCGACAACATGCAGCTTGATCCGAACGCCTATCGGGTGAAGCTGCGCGGAGCGGTGATCGGAGACGGCCGGGTGTACCCGCACCTGCTGATGGCGATGGATTCGGGGCTTGCCTCGGGACGGATTGACGGCGTTGCAGGCAAAGAACCGGCGTTCGGGCTGGAAGCGACGTGGATTCAGCCGGAATTGAAGGCGAGGGCGGAGAACATGAACTACACGGTGGTGGATTCAACAAGCGTGATGGCGACGCACTTGACGGAACTTGTGAAGTCACATGCGGATGAATTGTTGACAAGGCAGGAGGTCAGCCGGCTGATCGATCAGGTTAAGAAGGAATCGCCGAAGCTGGTTGATGACGTCGTCGGCGGATTGGTCAAGATGGGTGACGTGCAAAAAGTGCTGCAAAACCTTCTGCACGAACGAGTTCCAGTCAAAGACCTGCCAACGATTCTGGAAACGTTGGGCGATTGGGCGGGACATACAAAGGATGTGGCGGTTCTTACGGAGTATGTTCGGAACGCACTTCGGAGGACGATTTCCGCACAGTATGCAGAGACGGACGAACATGGCACCCAGCGGTTGTACTGCGTGACAATTGATCCGACGGTTGAGGACACGCTGAACGGGTATATCGACCGTGGGCCGGCGGGGACGACAGTGTCGGTGCCGTCATCGCTTGCGAACCGACTGGTGAATGTGGTGAGCACAACGGCGGAGAAGTTGATTACGGCAGGCCATCAATTGGTCATCCTGTGCTCGCCGACGGTTCGCTCGCCGTTGCGGCAGATCCTTGAGCCGCACTTGCCAAGTGTTGCGGTTTTGGCGTATAACGAAGTCGTGCGCGGGTTAGACGTGGAATCCATGGGACTTGTGCAATGGCGGAAGGAAGACGCCGTCGTGCTGGGAGCAAGTGCCGCCTGATCTGATCGCCACACGCGCGCCGACGATGAAGCGGCGCTGCTCACCAATGCCAGGAGGGCAGGTCGGTGAATCTGAAGACGTATCAAGCGTATACGATGGCCCAGGCGCTGAGCGCGGTGAAGGACGATCTCGGTCCTGAAGCAGTGATTCTGAATACGCGGTCATTCAAGCGGGGCGGCGTGCTGGGGATCGGGCGGAAGACGATTATCGAAGTGACCGCAACCGCTGCAGGGTCCGGCGCCGCAGTGTTGAAAGCGCCGGCGCAGAAACCAATAGCTGCAACGGCCATGCCCGCAAAGAAGGCGTATGCAAAGACGGCGGGACTCGGCGGAGTTCCGCAAGCAACAGCGAACGGCGCGAAAGCTGCAGGACAAACACCACGGGACCAAGATCGACAGCGAGCGCAATTGCTCGCTCAAATCCTTCTGGAGCAGCAGAAGCGAAATTCGGCTGCGGCTGCGATTCCCCGAGGACCGCGCACGCAGGGAAATTCCGATCCTCGCGGAGCAGGCTTGCAGAATGGTTCCTCAGCCATTTCACCGCCACGGCGATTCAGCATGCCCGCACAACCTCAGGTTGTCGTGATGAATGAGACGATCGATACGTTCAACGGCAATGAGCAGTTGAATGCGACCGGTGGTTCACGACAGGCGTCAGCGCGAGGCTCATTGCCACAAGACGAAGTGGGGCCTGCACGACGATTTGTGCTTCAGCCGAGTGAGATCGCAAATGATGACGCGAAACCAGTGAAAGAAACGGTGGCGACGGGCGCCGAATCGCCAGTGTCTGTTGCTCAGCAACCCGTTGTTGTTGTGCGGAACCAGCCGCAGAAGCGAAATGGCCCGGTCACGATTTTTCCGGACACATCAAACGATCGAGCACCAGCGGCAGCGCCGAGTGCATCAATGGATGTGGATGTTCATGCGATGCAGGATGAACTGCAGGCAATCAAGTCGATGGTCGGCCAGGTGCTGCAAAGGCAAACCACTAGCAAGGCGGCAGGGGGACAATCGGGCGCAGCTTCATCAATGCCGCAGCATTTGTTTGACATGTATCTGAAACTGGTTTCGCATGATTTGTCGGATGAGCTTGCAGACCAGATCGTGAATGACGTTCGCGATGAATTGAACGGGATGGAACTGGAAGACCCGACGATTGTGCGGGAGGCAGTGCTGCGGCACCTGGCGGATTTCATTCCGGTTGCGCAGCAGCCGGTCGATGAACACAGACATGACGGCAGGCCGTTGACGATTGCGTTGGTGGGGCCGACCGGTGTGGGCAAGACGACGACGCTCGCCAAGCTGGCTGCTTCGTTCAAGCTGCGTCACAAGAAGAAAGTTGGATTGATCACTGCTGACACATATCGCATCGCCGCGGTGGATCAACTGCGAACATACGCCAACATCATCGGGATTCCACTTCAGGTTGTGCTGAGCCCTGAGGACATGGCCAATGCAGTGCGAGCGCTGGGTGGATGCGACGTGATCCTGATTGATACCGCAGGCCGGAGCCAGAATGACGTTCACCGGATTGATGAGCTGAAGGCGTACATTGCGGCTGCTGATCCGCATGAAGTGCATATGGTGCTGTCCTCGACGGCTGGAGAGAAAGTGCTGCTGCGGGAAGCGGAAGCATTTTCGTCGATCGGCGTGCAGAAAATTGTGTTGACGAAACTGGACGAGGCGGTGAGTTTCGGCATGCTGGTGAATGTCGTCCGAAAGCTCGGCAAGCAGTTGAGTTTCTTCACGACGGGGCAGGAAGTTCCGGATCACATCGAGGTCTCGCGGCCTGATCGTCTGGCGAAGCTCGTGCTGGAAGGAGCGGTTCACTCGTGAATGATCAAGCGAGCAACCTCCGCGGCCTGGTGGAGAGCCTTCGAGCGCAGGAAACAGGAACGGGCGAGCAGGTGGCGACGATTGTTCCACCGAGCGTGGCCACCGGCGCGGTGAGCTTCGCGCCGTCATGCGTGCAGCGGCCAAAAAAGCCTCTGCCGAAACGCGCAAGCCTGGCGAAGGCCATCGCGGTGTGTTCGGGGAAGGGCGGAGTGGGGAAGAGCAATTTGTCGGTGAATCTTGCTGCGTCGATGAGCGCGCTGGGACTGAAAGTTTGTCTGCTTGATGCTGACCTTGGGATGGCGAATGCAGATGTGCTGTGCAATCTTTCGCCGAGGCTGACGCTTGAGCATGTGGTGAGCGGACGATGCAGACTTGCGGAAGCGGTACTGCTTGCGCCGGGTGGGTTCAGGCTGATTCCCGGAGCATCCGGCGTTTCAGGGATGGCGGACCTGGATACCGCGCGACGGACGAATTTGATCAATCAACTCTCTGCGCTGGAGAGGCTGGCGGATGTCTTGATCATTGATTGCGGCGCGGGCATATCCCCAAATGTGCTGACGTTTGCTGCGGCTGCGAACCACGTGATTGTGGTGACGACGACCGAGCCGACGGCGATGATGGACGGCTACGGCATGGTGAAGGCCTTGTTTACGCAATCGCCGCAATCGCAGATTGAAGTGATTGTGAACATGACGGGGACCGAAGCAGACGGCCAGTCCGTCTTTGCACGGATGAGCAGAGTCTCAAACACGTTTCTCTCAAAGCATTTGTTGTACGGAGGGTGCATCCCGGATGATCCTGCGGTGAGGGAAGCGGTCCGGCTGCGAATGCCGTTTGTGTTGCTGGCACCAGACAGTCCTGCGGCACGGACGGTGAAGGGGATCAGTCGGCGGTTGGCCGGGTTGGATGATGCAAGAATTGCGCAATCGGCGGCGCAAGAGCTATCGGACCAGCCGAGCGGCTTTTTCTCGCGTGTGGCGAGGTGGCTTGGCAAGCAGAATCAATCGCAAAAAGTTGCAGCGGTCCGTTGAACTTCTGAACCTGATGTGTCGATAAACGGCCTTGAGCCCGCTCAAGTCTGATGCGCATTCACAGCGCGCAGATGGAGCGTCGGCTTGAGGTTACGAGATGAGCGAAAAAACCGGCAAGCCGAACGGATCGTCACCAATACTGTCGGCACAAACACTGACCATAGGATCACCCTTGCCGGGCATTGTGATGCGGTGTTGTGCGCTGTGTTCGTTTGCGATGGCGGTGATCAGCGGGATGGCGGCAGACAATCCGGCGACGACGATTCTGGTTCGCGCGTTGCTGATGATGTTCGCAGCCATGCCGATCGGGTGGATGATCGGGTGGGTTGCATCACGAGTGGCGCAGACGGAAACCGCACGAAAGCAATTGGCAATTTCTGCGCCTGACGGCGCTTCATCAGCATCGACAAGTGAGTCAAGCAAGGAAGCGCTCACAGCGTAATGCACAGAATTTGAAACGCGCACTTGTGCGCAGTGCATTTGGCAAT
>DASZQE010000226.1:0-2038 GCA_035550175.1 Phycisphaerales bacterium
CAGTTGCGGGAGTCAGCGGAAATGGACACAAGCTGAATGGTTTCATCCGGCGCAGGCGCGAGAAGATCGTGGTTGACGGGCGAAGTGCCTGCAGAAGGGTCGGCGAAGCCGGATTGATTGAGCGAAGCCCAGAGATCGGCAAGCTGACGACGGGAAAGCTTGCGGATGATGGGCGGAAGGCCCGATTGCGGTGAGCCGACGGCCTCGTAGTGAAGAGAACCATCAGGATCAATGAGGAAATGCGCTGGCGCGAGGTGCGATGCGTCAGCGGGCACAGAGGCACCGGGGCGGACGAAGAGTTCGAGCGAGAAATCCGCAGGCGCGCCAAGAAGTGGATCGGTCTGGAAAGGTGCGGCGTGCTGGTTGCTGGAGCAGTCGAAAAGCAGGAACAGCGAGAGCATGAGAAGGATGCAAGTGAAGCGGGTGCGGAACATGCGGGGAGCGTAAATCGAAGGAAGTGCAGGGGAAAGCTGGGAGGATTTCAGCGGCTTTTGCGAAATCTCAAGCGGCGGTAGGCTGAGCGGCCCATGAAGACGAGCGTGCGATGGATGAATGACTATCTGGAGCCGAGCGCGAGCGCGGAGGAACAGGCGGAGATTCTGACGCAGGTGGGGTTTCCGATGGAAAGCCGTGAGGATGTGACGGGGCTGCGCGAGGCGAAAAGTGATGTGCGGCAGGATATTGAATTGACGAGCAATCGCGGAGATTGCCTGTGTCACATCGGATTGGCGCGCGAAATCGCTGCCGCGAGCGGACGAACGCTGAAGCTGCCGGCTGTGCGATTGAAGGCAGGAGGCGGGCAAGCAAGCGAAATAGTGCGCGTGAAGAATGAGAACCAATCTCGTTGCGCGCTGTACACCGCGAGAGTGATCAAGGGCGTGAAAGTCGGGCCTTCACCAGCGTGGCTGGCGGATCGGCTGACCGCGCGGGGCGATCACCCACGGAACAACGTCGTGGACGCGGCGAACTTCGTGCTGTTTGAATACGGGTTGCCGACGCATGTGTTCGACATGGCGAAATTGGCGCGAGCGAACGATGGGCGAGTGGAGATACAGATTCGCACAGCACGAGCGGGCGAGACGATTCTGCCATTAGGAGAAGGCGCTACGGACGTGAAGCTGACAACAGATGATCTGGTGATTGCAGATGCCAAAGGGCCGATTGCAATTGCCGGAGTGAAAGGCGGGGCTCTGTCGGCGGTGGGCAATGAGACGAAGGACATCGTGATTGAAGCGGCGACATTTGCAGCTCCGGGCGTTCGAGCAACTTCACGAAGACTGGGAATTTTGAGCGACGCAAGCTACCGATACGAGCGCGGTGTTTCAGCGGGAATCGTGAAACAGGCGGCAGAACGATTGGCTGCGCTGATCGTGGACATCGCTGGCGGACACTTGCTTGAAGGAAGCGTGGAGGATGGCGCTGCAATCGGTGAACGGCGAAGAGTGAGCATGCGATGTGCGCGGTGCAGGGCGATCATGGGGATTGATGTCCCTGATGCGAAGATGATGGATGGCCTGGCGCGATTGGGATTCGAGCCGACATTGAAGGACGGAGTGATTTCGTGCGTGGTGCCGTGGGAGCGACTGGACATTGAGCGCGAGATCGACTTGATTGAAGAAGTGGCGAGGATGACGGGGATGGACGCGATCGGCGTGGATGAGGTGATTGAAGTTCGTGCGCCGGCTGTGCAAGGTGAAGTGGCGGGGAAGCGGGCGGTCAACGATGCACTGGCGGGCATGGGCTATGTGGAGTGCGTGACGCATTCGCTCGTGAGTGAAAAAAGCGCCAAGGCGTTTCTGCCGACCGGCATGGAATTGCTTCAGGTGGAAGACGAACGTGCAGCGGCGGAGCCGGTGCTGCGGCCGAGCGTGGTGCCCAGCTTGCTGCGCGTGTATGTCCACAACCGAAATCAGGGAGTGGACAATGTGCGGCTGTTTGAAACCGCAAGCGTGTTTGCGCTGCAGGGCGGAAAGCACGTGGAGCGAGTGAATCTGGCGATGGTGCATCCGCTGGACAAGACCACGGGCGCGAGGGAGAT
>DASZQE010000227.1:0-6230 GCA_035550175.1 Phycisphaerales bacterium
GACCGGAACGCACACCCACATCAGGATGATTCGCGGATGGGGCACGGGATTGCGCTGATTCACAACGGGATCATTGAGAACTACGCAACGCTGAAGACGTATCTGGAGGAAAAGGGGCACACGTTCAAGAGCGAGACGGACACGGAAGTGCTGACGCACCTGATCGGCGAGCTGTACAAGGGTGATCTTGAGGCGGCGGTGCAGGGCGCGCTGCGAGAAGTGACGGGCGCGTATGCGATCGCGGTGATCTGCGAGAAGGAACCGAACACGCTGGTGGTGGCGCGGAAGGGGAGCCCGCTGATGGTGGGCGTGGGGAAGGATGAATACATCGTGGCGAGCGACGGAAGCGCGATCGTGGCGCACACGACGCAGGCGTTCACGCTGGATGATTACACGGTGGCGAAGCTGACGCGGGACAGCCTGCGGACGACGACGGTTGATAATGTGGTGATCACGCCTGAAGTGCGCGAGCTGGAGATCGATCTGCAGCAGATTGAGTTGGGCGGGTACGAGCACTTCATGTTGAAGGAGATTCACGAGCAACCGCAGGCGTTGCGGCTGTGCCTGAAGGGGCGAGTGAACACGCGCGAAGGACAGGTGGTGCTGGGCGGGATTGCACAGTTTGCACGGGAACTGGTGAAGGCGCGGCGGATCATTTTCGTGGGGCAGGGGACCGCGCTGCACGCAGCGATGGTGGGCGAGTATCTGATGGAAGACCTTGCGAAGATTCCGACGGAAGTGGAGTTCGCAAGCGAGTTTCGGTATCGCAATCCGATCATTGAGGACGGGTCAGTGGTGATCGCGATCAGCCAGAGCGGAGAGACGGCGGACACGCTGGCGGCGCTGCGGGAGGGCAAGCAGCGAGGTGCGCTGGCGCTGGGTGTTGTGAACGTGGTGGGAAGCAGCGTGGCGCGTGAGACGGATGCGGGCGTGTATCTGCGGGTTGGGCCGGAGATCGGCGTGGCGAGCACGAAGGCGTTTCTGGGGCAGGTGATGGTGTGCGCGCTGCTGGCGACGTTCATCGGAAGACGGAGATTCCTGAGCGCGGACTACACGAGCAAACTGCTGGCGGATCTGGAGGCGATTCCGGATCATATTGAGAAGGTCGTGGGGCTGAGCGCGCAGATCCGCGAAGCGACGGCGAAATACATTGATCGTGAGAACTGGCTGTTTCTGGGTCGCGGGCACAACTATCCGGTGGCGTTGGAAGGCGCGCTGAAACTGAAAGAGATCAGCTACATTCACGCGGAAGGCATGCCTGCAGCGGAGATGAAACATGGGCCGATTGCGTTGATTGATGACGGGATGCCGGTGGTCTTTGTGGCGACGAAGAACACGCAGTACGAGAAAGTGATCAGCAACATACAGGAAGTGAAGAGCCGGGGCGGGCACGTGATTGCGGTGGCGACGGAGGGCGATCGCGCGATCGCGAAGATGTGCGAGGAAGTATTCTATGTGCCGGACATCTCGGAGCCGCTGCAGCCGATGATCACGGTGGTGCCGCTGCAGTTGCTGGCGTATCACGCGGCGGTGCTGAGAGGGAAGGACGTGGACAAGCCGAGGAACCTGGCGAAGAGCGTGACGGTTGAGTGAGTGTGGTTGCCGAGCGCAAACGCTATGAAATACGAATGAAATTCGCGGCTTGACTGTGGTAGCCTCATAAGACTGTCGACCGCTGATGCCTGCGCGGCGCGGGATGTTGTGGGCTGATGAGCAACCTTGAGCTTTCGATCATGTTTCTGCTGGAGCTGGCGGTGATTCTGCTGGTGGGCAGGCTCACCGGGCTGGCGATGCGGAGGCTGGGGCAGCCGCAGGTGGTGAGCGAGATGATCGCAGGAGTGATTCTGGGGCCGAGCCTGTTCGGAGTGTTGTGGCCTGAGGCGCAGCAGTGGCTGTTTCCGATGAAGTCCGCTTCGATGGGGATTCTCTATGCGGTTTCGCAGATGGGGCTGGTGCTGTACATGTTCTGCGTGGGGGTGGAGTTTCGCGGAGACCTGCTGAGGAAGAGTGCGAAGAGTGCGGTGATGGTGAGCGGCGCGGGGATGCTGGCGCCGTTTGTTCTGGGGATCGCGTTAGCGTGGATGCTGTATCGGGAGACATCGCTGTTCAAGGAGGGGATCGGGTTCGGGACGGCGGCGCTGTTCATGGGTGCGGCGATCTGCATCACGGCGTTCCCGATGCTGGCACGGATTATCTATGAGCGGAGGCTGAGCGGCACGAAGCTGGGAACGATGGCACTGGCGGCGGGATCGATTGATGACGTGGCGGCGTGGTGCGTGCTGGCGCTGGTGCTGGCGATTTCAGGGAAGCAGGCACATCCGATCGTGCGGGAGATTCTTGGCGATGACGCCAATGTTGCGATTGTGGCGATCGGCGGCGGAGTGATTTACGCAGTTGTGATGTGGCTGATTGCACCGATGGTGCTGGCGCCTTTTGTGAAGGTGACTGAGAAGCGGAAGGATCTGACGCCGGGGCATCTGACGTTTGTGCTGATGATGGTGATGGTGGGTGCGTGCTACACGGACGTGATCGGGATTTACGCGGTGTTCGGGGCGTTTATCTTCGGGGCGTGCGTGCCGAGGGGATTGTTCGCACAGGAATTGCAGCGGAAGATCGAGCCGTTGACGACGACGCTGCTGCTGCCGTTGTTTTTCGTGTATAGCGGGTTGAACACGAAGATCGGGCTTGTGAACACGATGTGGTTGTGGATGGTGGCGGGGCTGGTCCTGGCGGCGTCGTGCATGGGGAAGGGGCTGGCGTGTTACGCGGCAGCGAGGTTCAACGGAAGCGATCGGCGTGAGGCGGCAGCGGTAGGGGCGTTGATGAATTCGCGGGGATTGATGGAGTTGATTCTGCTGAATATTGCGTATGACGACGGGTTGATTACGCAGACGTTGTTCAGCATTCTGGTGATCATGGCGATCGTGACGACGCTGATGGCGACGCCGATTTTTGAATGGGCGTATGGGAAGAAGCGAGATGAGCTTGCGGCGGAAGCGCGAGCGACGTGATGTCGATGGCCATGCTGCTGAATGAGCGGCGCGGTCGCGGGACCGATCAATGTGCGGGTTTTGGCTGGACGGGCTGGCTTGCGTGAATGAACGCGCCCTCCCGAGGCGTGGTGACATTCAGGAGCGGACGCTTCTTATCCAGTGAGGCATTGATCCAACCTTCGGAGAGGAGGACTTCAAGCGAATTGAGGGCATGCTTGGCGAGCACCCTTGCATGCAATTCAGGAACGCGGGAGGCGAAGCTAGCGATAAGGCTTTGGTAGATGGTTGCTGCATCCGAGGTTTTCTTGAGAATCTCGGCGAGCAGTTGGTAGTGACCGACGAGCACGAGGCGATGGCCGTCTCGAACATAGCACTCCACGGGACGAATGCGTCCATTTTCGTAGAGCGGAACTTTCTCATGGTCGGCGCCGACAAGATTCATTTTGAAGACATTGGACTCAGAGATTTTCCATTTCACATCCTTGTCGGTGAGAATCTGCGTGATCTGTTTTGCGCCGGCGAGATCGAAGCCGCCGATGCCGGCCTGACCTGCAAAATCGTTGGCGAACCCGCCTTGGGCGAGCCATCGCCAGGCTGCGTCGGGGGAAAGTTTGAGGCCTGAATCGGAGGCGATTTTTGCACAGTTTTCCTTAAGGTCCGTGAATTGGCCGTTGGCGGCGTACCAGAAGTCGGCAAAGCGGATGTGCTGGCGAACACGGGCACGCTGATTGAGATCGTAATGATGCCTGAGCCAGTTGGGATCGTGAGATTGCTCATCGAGCGCGATGATGGTGTAGGCCAGTTCACGAGCGCCGGTGTGGGTGAGGGTGAGGCCGGCGGAGAGGATGGGGTCGGCGAAGCCGGCGGCCTCGCCGACAAGGAACCAGTTTTCGCCAAAGGTACGATCCGCGCAGAAAGACCAGTCTTTTGTGGTGTAAATCTCAGGTTCAGGAGTTGCGTTTGCGACAAGCGGCGCGATGCGGTCATCGCGAGCAACAGCGTCTTGAAACACCTGCTCGGGTGTCAACCCGAGAGATTTGTAATGTTCTGCGGGGCAGACGAAGCCGAGGCTGCTTCGTGTGGGAGAAAGCGGAATGAACCACAGCCAGCCATCGGATTGGCTCATGATCTGAATGCGTGTTCCGCCGACACCGATATTGATGGCCCATTCGGCGTTCTGGTAGTACTTCCAGATGGCGATGTTCTGAAGGGAGGTGACGAGATCGACGGGCACGTTGAGTTTTCTGCGGAGCAGACCGATGTGGCCGGTTGCGTCGATGTACCAGCGGGCCGTGACACGGGAGCCATCTTTCAGAAGAAGGCCATCGACATGATCGCCGGTTGCGGGCACATCGGTGACTTGGGTCTGCTCGCGGACATCGCAGCCGAGCGAGGCGGCATGGTCGAGGAGAATTTTGTCGTAGACGGAACGATCGACCTGAAACGCGGTGTGGAGGCGCTGGCCCGCATACTTGGCAGGGCGAGGCTCATCCTTGAAATCCTTGAGCGGCAGGAACTCAAAATCCCAGAGGTCTTTGCGACTGCCCCAACGAAATGTTGCGCCGACTTTAATTGGGAAGTCGGCGGCTTCAACGGCATCCCAGCAACCCATTTCCTCAAGAATGCGGCTGATGGGTGGGAGTTGGCTTTCGCCGATGTGATCACGGGGAAATTTTTCCTTTTCGAGAATGAGTACGCGAAAGTCGGGGCGATATTTTTTAAGCAAAGCGCCGAGCGTGCTACCGCCCGGTCCGCCGCCAATGATCGCGACGTCAAAATCGTAAGAAGAGGTGATCATGCGCAGGTAAGAACTTAGAGTCGAGAGGGGGGAAGTCAAGATCAGAAACGAGGAAGGGGAGAAATGTCCTGAAAACAAGGGGATTCGCAGGACCTAGAACTCATCAAGCGACGGGAAGTCATCGTGGAGCTGCTTAAATCGAACCGCGACGCGGCGACGAAGGTTGGTGGTGAGCTCGATGAGCGCGACCCCAAGGAGCAACGACAGGATGATGGGTGGGGGAAGGGTGTGCGTGATCGCAGCCAGAGAGGTGAGAAGAAGCTGAGCTGAGCCTGCTGAAAGCGTAGGGAGCAGGAGGCGAAAGGTGGGCAAAGGGTCACGGCCCGCAGTGAGGATTGACCCGACGAGCGCCCCGGCCCAGCGGCCATCATCGGCGAGGACGAGGATGAGCAGGGTGGGCCAGATTGAAAATGCGTGGAAGATTTCGACATGAATGGACGCGAGCGCCGCGAGCGGGGGGAGCAGAAGCGAGTGAGACGTGATGACAGCGCGCGCGAGCTTGCGACGCATTCGAAGGGACGTGCGGACGGCCTTGAGGCAAGCGTGAAGCAGCCACGAGACAGGAAATGCAACAAGCGGTGGAATCATGGTCGGTGCGAGGCCTTGTTGCGAAGAAAGAAACGCCCAGAGCGCGATAAGCACGGCGAGCAGCGCAGCGATGCGCGACGCGAACTGGAGCGTTGCGGGACCAGCGGGCTCAACATTGCGAGCGATTCGACGATCAAACGGAAGCAAAAAGAGCGGACTGATGCCGACGGCTGTAGCGACGAGCGCGGATTGATAGCGGTCACAATCGAAGAGAAGCAGTGAAGCGAAGAGCGCGACGGCGGCAGGCAGGGTGAATGACCAGAGGCCGATATTGAGAGCGAACATTCGAGCCGGATTGTGACGCTCAAAGGACATAAGCGCGGATGTGAGGACGAGGAGTGTTGCGAGGAGCGAAGCCATGATTCGCAAGGGGCGCTGATGCTGCCTGCGTGCGGATTCGAGTGAGAGCCTGGCTTCAGAGATGGAAGGACGTGATGCGGCAGCGGACTGCGCATCGATGACGCGAGCATCGAATGTCTCGGCGAGATATTGATCGGCGTTTTCACGAGCAAGGACATGATTGAGGGTAATTCGCTCCGATGCGCCGCCGATGAAGAGCCGCTCATGGAAATCCGGAGCAATGCGGCCAAGGAAAGACGGTCCGAGGAGCACGCCGGCGATGAGGCCGGCGATAATCGGAAACCCCGGGATTCGAGCCTTGCGCAGGATGAATGAGATCGCGAGCGATACGGCACATAGGAGAGCGATTGAAAGGAATGGAATGGGCACCCAGGCGGGCATGTCATGAGGATATCCGGCAGCGGATGGTGACGTGCGCGAGGAGCGGAGCGGCAAAGGCTCGTAGAATGACGAAACGAACGGAAGGAGCACGAGATGGTGCGATGGATCTC
>DASZQE010000228.1:0-4711 GCA_035550175.1 Phycisphaerales bacterium
TGAAGAGCGCGGGCAAGGGCGGAAGCCGGGCGCGCAATCAGCATCCGTTGCACGAAGCGCTGCACCAAGTGCTGAAGGGCAAGACAATGGGCATTCCGGAAATGATCGACGCGGTGAAGAAGACGGGCTTCAAGAGCAGCAGCGCGAACTTCAAGACGATGGTGGCGATCGCGCTGGGCAAGCACAAGAACCTGTTCAAGCGTGTGGCGCGCGGGCAGTACACGGCGAAGTGATTAAGTCGCGCCATTGAATGGATTAGAACAAAGCCTTCGGCGAAATGCCGGAGGCTTTTTTATTTTCGTACACGAAGCCATCAAGACTGTTGATACATGGAGGGAATACAAATGACAGCAATAGAAAACTCATCAGCGACGAAAAAAATCATGCGGCGGCGTTGAGAGTCTGGATGACCCAGTCGGGGGTGCCGGCGAGCAATTCGCGGACATATTTGGCGCGGGAGAAGTAATACCACGCGGTGAGGCCGGGGCCGAGGAGACCGAAGAACGCGAGGCTGCCGTAGACACCCCACGAGGCGATGAATTTAATTTGCGAGGCGAGATTGTCGAGATGGGCATCGCCCGTTGAACCGTCGAGGCCGGCGAGCGCAGGTGAGTGCAGGGAGGCGTAGAGCGACCAGGCTGCGTACACGCAGATCATGATGGCGAGCGCGATCTGATTCCAGCCGAGCCATTGAGCGCCAACGGGATTGAAGCGACGGAGCAACGAGCCGCCGTAGAGTTCACATGCTGCGGAGACGGCGAGCGCGATGCCGAGAATCAATGAGACGACATCGCCGAAGAGGACACCGAGGAACGTGCAGACGGCGAAAAAGGCAAGCGTTGATCCGCTGAAGAGGGCGACGTTGGCAGCGCGGCGGATTTTTTTGGAGCGGAGCTTGGCGGCGTTGATGGCGGCGATGTGCTCGGGGGCGATGGGGCCGGGATTTGGCGCGGGTTGCAGGGGGCGCTGCGAGATGGGAATCGGTGCGGCGGCACGAGATGCGTTTTGCGCGGAAGGTGTGGGAGCAGATTGCGGATACGCCGGGGGCATTTCCAATAGTATCGGCAAGAAGTGGAAGGCGAATTATTCCCCGTGAAAAGCGAGAAAAAACGCGATTCGCAGCGCGGAATCAGCGATCGCGCGTGCCGTGAGCGCGGATGAATTCGACGATGGACTGCGTGCCGAGCACTTCGATGGGCGGAGCTGAGGGGCCGGGCGGAGGCGCGGGGGCGTCGGGGTCGAAGAGGGAAGGCGCGGAGCGAGTTTCGGTTTCGCGGAGCTCGATTTTGGCGATGCGGCCATCGATGGTGAATTGAGCCATGTGACGACGCGTGTCGCCGAGGAAGAGGCGAGTATCGAGCGAGCCATCTTCACGGAAACTGACGGAACGCTGAATGTCCATGTGCGTGGAGGCGGCATTGGACATAGCCATGGTGACGGTGACGGTGACGAGTGCGAAGAAGGTGAAGCTGGAAGAGAGGGCCTTGAGCCAGAGGGGAATGGTGAGACGAAGGACGACAACGACCCAGAGGGAGGCGATGATGACCGCGAGGACATCAAGCCCGGAGACGGCGTGAAGATTCCTGAGCCAGGATTCGAAGGCGTAGAGATCGGGCAGGCCGAGGGACTGGTTTTCCATGCCGAGGTCGATGGGAAGCGGCGCGAGCATGCTGCGGCGGAATGGAGAAGCGGTCCACGCGACGAGGAGCATGCTGGTGAGCGCCGCGAAGATGGCGCCGACGTAGCTGAAGACGGTGACGATGCGCGGAACTTTCGGACCGCCGGGGGTTGTGGGCTTGATGGCGCCGAGGCTGGCGGCGGGAATGGCAATGAGGCCGAAGGCAAGCATGAGCCAGGCAGGTTGATCGAGGCCGGCCTGCATGACGACACGAGGCATGGAGATGAGCATCATGACGCCGGTGGCGAGGCCTTCGCCGGGCTCGCCGAGGAGATCGGGGAGGCGAATCATGGGCGCGAAGCCGAGGTGGAAGCCGAGGTAGCCCATGAGCCAGACGACGGCGACGATGCCGAGCGAAGTTGTGATGCCAAGCGCGAGACGGATGGGAAGGGTGCTGCGTTCCTCGGTGCGGACGGACTTGACGGGCTGGCGAACGAGGAGAATGCGCGTCTTGGATTTTGGCGGAAGCGGAGGCGGCCGCATGGGCACGCGCGCGGGTTGTCTGGGGGTGATATTGGGCATTGCGGTCAGGCGGGACTGGGAACAGTTTCGAGAATCTGCTGAACGATGCGGCGAGTGGTGGCCGTATCTCCGGCGTGCATATACGTCTTGCTGATGACGCGGTGAGCGCAAACAGAGAGGACATTGGAGACGATGTCTTCGGGGACGCAGTAGTTTCGGCCGTGGATGACGGCCGTGGCGCGAGCGGCCTGGGCGAGTGCAAGGGCCCCGCGGGGGCTGACGCCAACCTGAAGGTCATCGTTTTCGCGCGTGGCGGAAGCGAGCGCGATGACGTAATCGACAAGGGATTGATCGAGCTTGACCTGATCGACCAGGTTCTGAAGGGTAAGGACATCGGCGGCGGACATGACGGGCTTGAGATTGGTGAGCGTTGTGCGAGACGGCTGCTGGCGAATGATGCGGGACTCGTCATCCGGCGCGGGGTAGCCGAGGTTGATGCGCATGAGGAAGCGGTCAAGCTGGTTTTCGGGGAGGAAATAGGTGCCTTCAAATTCGTAGGGATTCTGAGTGGCGATGACCATGAAGGGCTGAGGGAGCGGGTGCAGCGAACCGTCGATTGAGACGGAGGTTTCGGACATGGCTTCAAGGAGCGCGGATTGGGTGCGGGGGGTGGTGCGGTTGATTTCGTCGGCGAGGATGACGTTATGGAAGACGGGGCCGGGCTTGAAATCGAAACGTTTTGAGTCGCGGTCGTAGATGGAGATCCCGGTGATGTCAGAAGGAAGGAGGTCGGGGGTGCATTGAATGCGGGCGAAGGAGCAGTGAATGCTCTTGGCGATGGCGTTGGCGAGGACGGTTTTGCCGACGCCGGGAACGTCTTCGATGAGGACATGTCCGCGAGCGAGGACGCAGATGATGAGGCGGTCAACGGCCGTCGAATTGCCCATGTAGACGGAAGCGATGCTCTCACGGAGTTTGGCGATGAGGGATGTATCCATGAGGTGTGCGCGAGGCGGTTTGAGCCGGATTGCGGGCGTACGTTTCGGCTAGTGAATGAGTATAACGGCGCGAGAGGGAAATCCACAGAGAGAATGGAGGGATAGAGGAAAGTGAGTCGGGCAGAGAAGTGCGGAAAAAAATGTAGGAGCGAGGCAGAGGGTGGTGGTAGGATGAAAAGGAGCGGGTGAGCAGGAATCGCGAGCATTGAGATGCGGCGCGAGGAGCAACCGATCCGTGAGCGTACAAGAAGTTGAACAGCAGACGGGGGCGGCGTTGCTGACGAAATTCGCGCACGCGGTGATTATTGAACCGCTGCACTGCCGACAGTGCGGGTACAACCTGCGAACGCTGCGAGCGGACGGATATTGCCCGGAGTGCGGGCTGGAAATATGGCAGACAATTCTGCACACGATTGATCCTGCGGCGAGCAGGATGCCATCAATCCGGAACCCGCGAGCGGTGGGGAACGCGCTGGTGGGCATGATGGCGGCGATAGCGATTCAAATGCTGCTGCTGGGGGCGCCTGCGCTGGTGCAGCGATTCATGGTGTGGGAAATGCCGATGATGGATTCGCTGCTAGAGCACCTGCCGAGGGGATCGTGGTGGGCGACCGGCGCGCTGGTGCTGGGAGTTGCAGCCTGCACGTGGATGCTTGCGCCGCCGGTCGGCAAGGAACCGCCAGGACCAGTGTGGCGGGACGTGATGCTGCTAGGTACGGGCGAGGCGGTGTGGATCGCGAGCATGGGCCTGATGACGCACGGGATCGAGTGGTGGGACACTGACCAACCGGGAAGCCGACTCGTGCTGACATGGACCAGCGCGGCGAGCGCGGGGGTTGCGTTGTTGGGGTTGCGGGGCGTGCTGCAAATCATCGGCCAGCGAAGCAGTGAATACCGGCGATCACGCGCCGGGCGCCAAGGGGCGGGAACGATGATGGCTGCGATCGGATTCGCAACGCTGGGCGCGAGCATGCGGGAGCTCAGCAGACTGCATTTCATTGATGCGTACTGGTCAAGCGTGGGTTCGCTGATCCTGTGGGCGGCGATGCTGATGCTGAGCATCGGACTGGGCTACATGCTGGTGAACGTGTGGTGGATCCGCAACGCGATGCGGAAGCCGCCGATGACGCTGGATCAAATCCTGCTGCCGCCACTGGATGATGACACTTCAATTCCGGATACGACAACTTCAGGGGGCGTATGAATCAATAGGCCTGGAATCGAGGCATGGCGGACGCGACAAGGCGGATGGTGTCGGTGTTGTTGCCATCGAGCGCGACACTCATGTTGTCATCGGGAACGATGGCAAGATCCACCGTGGCGCGATAGAGGTAGCGACCTTTTTCATACTCGAGCGTGAAGGGGCTGACAGGATTGCCGTCGGCATCAACCTGTGCCTTGACGTTTTCAAGCAGGAGGCTGGAGGTGGTGTCGCCAGTATCGGGATCGGTCACGAGCAAGGAGAGCGTCTCCGTGACGGGGTTGTACTCAATCGTCATGGTCTGATGATTGTCGTCAGTGAATTCGATGTAGTCGCTGGTGACGATGCTATCGAGCGGATTTACGGGAAGGG
>DASZQE010000229.1:0-3194 GCA_035550175.1 Phycisphaerales bacterium
CCAATACTGTGACTTGAGCGGGCGGCGGTGCTGGGGCGGGGCGCGAGTGATATCGCAGGATTGATGCACGCAGCCGTCAGCGGAGTTCCTATTCCTAGGTCAGGCCTGGGACGGAGATTGATTTTCAGTTTGGTTTGAATGTGAATCGGGGCGCAGCGCTGGAAGCGCGCGGCGTGTTGCCGTGTCGGTCCATCGCTCATGGTCGATGACTCATGTCCAATACATTGAGCGGGATCCTCGAACTTCCTTCGGGAACCGAGGGCAGAATCAGACAGTTCGATGACGGGCTCGTGCAGCAGGCGAACGATCCGTTCGTGCCTCTGGCGCTGCGCGACCAATATCCGCTGCGGCCGGGACAGCGCGTGACGGTGAGCGTGGCGACGACGATGCCTTCGCGGCGAAACAGAGGGAGGCGGCGGGATCGTGGACGCGACCGCAGCCCGCGACAGACGGTAGAGCAATTCCTGGAAATTGAGGGGTTGCCACCGGAGCAGTATGCAACACGGAAGCGGTTTGAGGATCTGACGCCGATTGATCCGCAGCCGAGGATGACGCTGGAATATCCAGGATGTCCGCCGGCGTGCAGGTTGATTGATTTGTTCTGCCCGATCGGATTCGGGACGCGGGGATTGATCGTTGCGCCGCCGAAGGCAGGGAAAACGATTCTGCTGCAGAACATTGCGTACGGGATCAAGCACAATCATCCGAACGTGGAGCTGGTGGCGCTCTTGATTGATGAGCGGCCGGAGGAAGTGACGGATTTCAAGCGGAACGTGCCGGCGCAGGTGCTGGCATCATCGAATGATCAGGATGTGGATCGGCACGTAGCGCTGGGGATGCTGGCGATCGACCGGGCGAAGCGGATGCTGGAGGCGGGACGCGACGTGGTGGTGCTGCTGGACAGCATCACGCGGCTGGGGCGGGCGTTCAACAATTCACGCCGGTACGGCACGGGCGGAAAGACGATGTCGGGCGGACTGGATTCCAAGGCCCTGGAAATTCCGAAGCAGCTCTTCGGCGCAGCACGGAAGGTGGAAGAGGGCGGGTCGCTGACGATTATGGCGACGTGCCTTGTGGACACAGGCTCGCGGGCGGATCAGATGATCTTCGAAGAGTTCAAGGGCACGGGGAACATGGAATTGATTCTGGATCGCACGATCGCGGAGCAGCGATTGTTCCCGGCGATCAACCTTGCGGCATCGGGCACGCGCAAGGAACACCTGCTGATGAGTGAACAGGAATTGAAGACCGTGACTGCGCTGCGACGGAGATTGATGGCGATGCCACCGCCTCGGCAGATCGAGCAGTTGCTGGCGGCGCTGAAGCGGTTCGGGACGAATGAGGAGTTGGTGAAGGGGTGAGGAAAAGCTGAAAGCCAGAAAGAAGAGAAGGCACTAGGCATTAGGCACTAGCAAGGAGGAAGAGGAAGAGGAAGAAGGCAGTGTGCTATGTGCTGTGGGCTGTGGGGAGGAAACGAAGAAGAGAGGAAGGTGTGCGGATTCAGCGTCGGCGACGGCGCGAGGCGAAGAGCGCGGAGAGAGCAAGGAAGGGGAGCGCGGCGGGGGAGGGCACTCCGAAAAAATTCTGATCAATTGCAGTCACTGTCAAACCTGATTGCCCATCGATGTACCCGATGCTCAGGAAGCCAATGACGTGCGTGTTTTCAGGCACAGCAAGTTGCATGAGCATCGTTCGATGGTCAGTGTCAATGCCGGAATTGATCCATGCAGCTGCACCCTGCAGTTGACCACCTGGTTGGATGTTTGCGCTGGTGTACCAAAATGCGTCGGTGCTCTGAAAATCGGCTGAGTTTGCAATGAAGTTGGGAAAGCCAGCACTCAATGTCGTGGCATCGAATCGGTACTCGCCCGATGAGCTGGTCAATGAGCCAAATGCCGGGTCATCGATACCAATTGTGACGTACGTTCCGTTTGCCAGCGCGGGATCGCTCGGAGCAGTGTTGCCTTGGGCCGCGCCGCCGGGGTTGTAGAACATCCAGTCGGGGTGGCCGAAGGAACTCAGGATTTCAACATCCATCGAATGTCCTTCGAATGCACCAGCGATTATCACGGTATCCGCCGGGCTCGTGAAATCGGCGTAGACGCGATAGATGTCGTGGCCTTGGCCATCGTTGCGATAGAGAATTGCGGAGAGGCCGACGAATGACGCTTCCGCTTGAGCCGTTGCGAATATGAATGATGCAGAGGAGAGCAGGAGGAGGTTTCGTGCTTTCATGGTGACTCTCTCTGATGGGTCAAGCTTTGGACGTGTGTGTGATCAACAAAGGCGTCTGCGCCGGGTGAAGAGCGCGGACATGGCGAGCAAGGGGAGCGCAGCGGGCGCGGGGGCCTGGTAGCTGTTGAAGGTCTGGCCGAGGTATGTCTGCGGCGTGCTGAAGGTATTGCCGATTTTTATGTTGAGGGTGCCGCGCACGGAGTCGCCTTGTGAGACTGCGAGCTGCATGATGAGGACACGGGTGGCGGTGTCGTTTCCTTCGTTGACGTAGGAACCGACGGAGTAAAAGACGGGGTGTGTGTAGTACAAAGTACCCCAGCGGATGCTAGCGCTCACGAAATTGTTGGAGTTTGCGATGAAGTCGGGGAATGGATCCGAGTGGTCAAAATACGAACCTGTAATGGAGTTCAGCACGTTGTAAGTATGGACACCGATTGTGACGAACGTGCCGTTGAGTACTTCCGCTGAGCTATTGCTGAGGGGGGCGTAATTGCCTTGTGACGGGATACCGGGGTTGTAGAAGTTGTCTCCAAACTGCGAGTCGTTGTTACGGCGGGACTGGATGGTCAGTGGATTGGCAGCCGTGCCGGTGCAGGCGATGACGCCGCCGGTGGTATCTTCAAAGTCGGCGTAGACGCGGTAGATGTCGTGGCCGTTGCCGTCGTTGTATTCAAAGATCGCGCTGAGGCCGAGGAAGTTTGCACGGGTTGATGACGTAAGAATCAAAGGACTGCAAGCGCAGGCCATGAGGATCAATTTGCTGGTTTTCATGGGATGACTCCGGAAGGCCCGGAAGAATCGGAAACGCATCCTCGGCGAAGAGGATCGGAAAGGCGTTTCGAAAGGGGGAAGGGCCTACTCTCTCCAGTGGAAAGTGTACACCGGGATTCAGGGAAGCCAAAGAGATTTTTGCGCTCAGATTTGGATCATTTCAACGGAGCGTTCATCTTGCATCGTCG
>DASZQE010000230.1:0-5457 GCA_035550175.1 Phycisphaerales bacterium
CTTCTCTCCGCGCCGTGCTGGCGAGTACGGCGTGGATTTTCATTTTTGGCGGAATATTAAAACCTACACATGCCTGTGAAACAGGATGCTGAAATCAGGTCGCATCAAAGCAACTGTGAATGCGGGATGATTTGATGCCTCAGAAAATCGTCTGAGGCTCACTCAGTCTTCGCGAGCCAACGGTACACCGTGGCGCGATGCACTCCGAGCATGGCGGCGGCGGCACGAACATCGCCGCCATGATTACGGAGCGCTTCACGAGCCGCATGAGATTTCAACTGCAGAACGCCCGTGGATCCGGAGCGAACGGGGGTTCTTCGCAATTGCGCGTGACGATCAAGGTGCGAGGAGGTCACGATGACGTCAGGGCCGACAAGAACGTGCAAACGCTCGATCACGGAGCGCAGCTCACGAATATTGCCGGGCCAAGAGTGGTTTCGAAGTGCGATGTGCGCTTCCTGCGAGAATACGAGCGAGTCCTGTTGATACAGTTCCGCAAATTCCTCATTGAACTGATCAATCAGCGATCCGATTTCAGAGGTGCGCTTTCGCAGGGGAAGCAATTCGATGCTGATGACATCAAGACGGAAATACAGATCCTTGCGGAAACGACCTTGCGTGACGGCGTGCCAGAGATCGACATTCGCAGCGGTCATGATTCGCACGTTGACAGACATCGGCCTGGCATGACCGACCGGCTGCACCTCGCGTTCTTCAAGCAGGCGAAGCAGGCGTGATTGAGTGGCCATCGGCAGGTCGGTAATTTCATCAAGGAAAAGCGTGCCGCCATCCGCAGCGCGAACGAGGCCGACGTGTTCACGATCCGCGCCGCTGAATGCGCCACGAGCATGACCGAAGAGGTGACTGTCGATGATGGATTCGGGAATGGCGCCGCAGTTGATGGCGATCATCGGCGAGGCAGCGCGACGGCTGTGATGATGTATCCAATTCGCAAGATAGCCCTTGCCAACACCCGTTTCACCTGTGATCAGAATCGGACACTCAGATTGTGCGGCGCGAACGGCGAGCGCAGGAATGCCTGGCGCAATGAAAGCGTGCGTGGATTGATGTTCAGGCGAGTGAAATGTCTGTGGCAGCGGTTCGGCGTTTCGACCGTGCAGCGATGCAGCAACTGGGCTCATGTGAGTCCCTCCCGCAGGATCCTCCAGTGGGAAAAACTCTCTCTTCAAGCTCGATCGGGGATGACGACCCGATTGATTCAGTTCTCAAACGCGATGCGCATCCGTAGCATCTGCATGCGGTTGAGGACTGGAACGGGGGAGTCTAGCAGCGGTCACGTGTCACGCAAGATGGTGATAGTGTGATTGGTGTTGGAAGTTTGTTCAGGGGGTTCAAGGTTGAAGACTTGTGGATGTTTCGATCTGACTGAGGACCACATCTCTTGATGAATGCCGTGATTTTTGACATGGACGGCGTGCTGATTGATTCATACCAGGCGCACATGGAGAGCTGGGTGCAAACGGCGCGTGAACATGAAATTCACATTGACGAGGGGAAGTTCGCCTCGCGATTCGGAAGAACAAGCCGGGAGATCATTGCATCGTATTGGCAGGGGCGGAGCTTGGGTGATTCGGAAATTCTCGCGATTGATGATCGAAAAGAAGCGGCGTTCCGCGAGATCATTCGTCATCAGGTGCCGGTCATGCCGGGCGCAAAAGCGCTGATAGAGGAATTGAAGCGAGCGTCCTTTCTGATTGCCATCGGATCATCCGGTCCGCCGGAGAATGTTGAACTTGCGATCAATGGGCTTGAGATTCGCAATTCATTGAGCGCGGTCGTAACCGGGCGCGACGTGCGCAAAGGTAAACCCGATCCGCAGGTCTTTCTGCTGGCCGCGGATCGCATGAGTGTCGATCCGGGCAAATGCGTTGTTGTTGAAGATGCACCGCCGGGCATTCAGGCGGCGAGGGCGGCGGGAATGAAATGTATTGCGCTGCTGAGCACGGGAAGAAAGCGAGAGGATTTCAGAGCGTATCCGCCGGATGTGTTTGTGTCGGAACTACGCGAGTTGAATGTGGATGTGATCCGCGATCTCTTGAAGTGATGCCGATCACGTTTCAGCAACCTGCGAAATCATTCCGGTTCAGGTTCCGAAGTGGATTCATCATCGGATTCAGAGCCGCCGTAGATCGCATCAGCCTGTTTCACGAGATCACGTTGTTGCTTTTCGATCTTGTCCTGGAGGTTTTCGCCCGCTTGATACGCCTTGCCGAGCGTTGATTGGGCCGGATGATCGATGTGGAGCGGCTGGGGCGGAGGCGGCGGATTCGAGGCGGAATCCGAGCCGGATTCATCACATGAAGTGAGCAGAAGGCAGCATCCGAGTGAAAGTGCTATGAGCGATTGATTGAGCATAGTTCGCATGGGAAATGCCTCCGGCACATGATTGTAGCCTGAATTCGCGTGCAACCTTGGAAAGAGATGGCGGAACAAGACACCCAGTGAGGTCAGGCGGGACATTTCTTGCACCCTGTTTCGGTCCCCTGCGCGGTATGCTCAGAACATCGCGCAGGGGACCTTTTTGGTTCTGCTGGACATTCCAGAGAGAATTCATATGACGAATGTGACCGTGACGGGCGGACTCATCACCGGCGGCATGCCGACGATTTTCGTGAGCGACATGAACAAGGCTATCGAGTTTTATATAAAGACCCTCGGACTCAAGTTGGAGTTTCGAGCCGGCGATCATTTCGCGAGTATTGATGCAGGAAACGGATTGAAGCTTGGAATTCATCCGCCGAGTGAGAAGGCTGCAAAGCCCGGGACGCGCGGGGCGATTGAAATCGGATTCAGGGTGAGTGGCGATATCGATCACGCAGTTGCGGAATTGAGCAGGCGAGGCGTGAAGTTCCACGGGCCTGTTGTGGATGACAAGCAAGTCAAGCTCGCATTTTTCAGCGATCCGGACGGCAATCCGCTGTATCTCAGCCAGATGAAACCGTGGGGATGAAATTCGCAATCAAAGCCGCTTGATGATCGCGTCAGCGAATTCACGAGTTCCAAGCTTGCCGCCGATATCACCCGTTTTTTCTCCAGCCATGAGACATTTGTTGTAGGCATCACGAACGCGATTAGCGATCTGATCGCACTTCTGATCGTTGCGAGTGTCCGCGAGATGGCGGAGCATCATGACGGCGCTCATGAGGAGCGCGAGGGGATTGGCGAGATTCTTGCCGGCGATGTCAGGAGCAGAGCCATGCACAGCTTCAAAGACGGCATGAGATTCACCGAAATTCGCACCGGGTGTAACGCCGAGACCACCGACGAGGCCGGCGCACAGATCGGAGATGAGATCGCCGTAGAGATTTTCGCATAGAACGACGTCGAATTGCGACGGGTTCTGCACAAGACGCATGCATGCGGCGTCAATGATCATTTCCTCGTACACGAGCCTGTCTTTGTATGCGGCTTCGTACTCTTCCCGAGCGCAGCGGAGGAACAAGCCGTCGGAAAGCTTCATGATGTTGGCTTTGTGGAAGCACGTCACTTTCTTTCTGCCGCGGCTTTCGGCGTAGTGAAATGCGAAGCGTGCGATGCGACGACAAGCAAGTTCCGTGGCGACCTTGAGGGAAGTCACCACTCCCTTGGTGATGACGTTTTCGATGCCGGAGTACAAGCCTTCCGTATTCTCGCGAATGACAATGATGTCCACGTTTTCGAAGCGGGTCTTGACACCATCGAGGGAACGCACCGGCCGGACCGCGCCGTAGAGATTGAGGGTTTTGCGAAGCGCAACGTTGATGGAGGAGAACCCTTCGCCAACCGGCGTTGTGCATGGCCCCTTGAGCGCGACGCCATGCTTCAGGACTGCATCAAGTGTTTCCCTGGGAAGCACATCCTTGTGGCCCCGCTCAAGCGCCGCAAGGCCGGCATGACATTCAACGAAATCCAGATCCGCTCCGGAAGCCTTGAGCACGTTGACGACGGCTGCACTGACTTCAGTGCCGATGCCGTCTCCGGGAATGAGAACGATTGTGTGCTTCATGTTTAAGTGATGTCCGTTGCGAATTGGTGGGCGAAGCAGGGTACCAGAATGTATCGGCTTGGTTGACAAGAGAGATTCGACGGAAATCGCGTGAAGATGCTGTCGCTTGACGGTGCGTCCAGCGGACCTGACGATTGGCACATGGCAGACGGTTTGTCATTGCGAGCAGATGCGGTGATCTTCGGCGGCGGTGTCGCGGGGTTGTGGCTGCTGGATGCACTGCATCGAGAAGGATATGCGGTGATTCTGCTGGAAAATGGCGCATTGGGGCAGGGACAGACGGTCGTGTCGCAGGGGATCATTCATGGCGGATTGAAATACACACTGAGCGGGGCTTTCACATCGTCAGCCGCAAGCGTGCGCGAGATGCCGGAAGTCTGGCGGACATGCCTTGAGGGGCGCAGCCATCCGAATCTTCAGAGGACGCGGGTCCGTGCGCAGTGCTGCTATCTGTGGCGGACAGAATCGATTGCTTCACGTCTGGGCATGATCGGAGCCTCGGTCGGCTTGCGAGTGAAGCCGACGAAGATTGCAGATTCAGAACGACCGGCGGCGCTTGCGCTGGTGCCGGGAACAGTTTCACGGCTTGATGAACAGGTGATTGACCCGGCAAGTCTTCTCTCGGACCTGGCGTTGCAGCATCGCACTCGCATCCTCAAGACCGGAAATCAACATTCATTCAAGATTGCCAAACATCAGTCAGAAACTGTTGTGACACTTAATCGCGGTGATGAGACCCTTCACCTCCGCGCTGACACTGTGATCCTCACTGCAGGAAAGGGCAATGCAGAACTCCGCGAGCAATTCGGGCTGAAGAATCACACAATGCAGCTTCGACCGCTGCACATGGTGATGGTGCGCGGCGAGAATCTTCCGGAAATCAACGGGCACTGTGTTGACGGGTCGAAGACACGGGTGACCATCACATCCGATCGTGACCGTATGGGGAGAATCATCTGGCAAGTCGGCGGCCAACTTGCTGAAGATGGGGTGGACATGGATGAACGCGAATTGATCGCGCATGCCAGGCAAGAAATCAGCGAGTCAATGGGCGGATTGGCACTCCCCGGTTGTGAATGGGCGACGTATCGGGTTGACCGCGCGGAAGCCGCAACGAGCACGGGCATCCGGCCGGATGGCGTGGCGGTGATTGAAGAGGGGAAGGTACTGACCGCGTGGCCGACAAAGCTGGCGCTTGCGCCGATGCTTTCAAAGAACATTCTTGCAAAGCTGCCGAAGCCGGCGGAAACTTGCGCCACGGAGCTTGAATCACATCTTGCAAATTGGCCGCGGCCTGACATCGCCCTGCCACCATGGGAATTGGAGCGCACATGGTTCGCAGGCGATTAGGCACAACAGGATTGAGCGTCAGCCCGATCGGTTTCGGCGCGTTCAAAATCGGCCGCAACGAGCAGACGAAGTTCGGGAGCGCCTATGCCCTGCCGACGGAA
>DASZQE010000231.1:0-5593 GCA_035550175.1 Phycisphaerales bacterium
CTTCATAGGCAAGCGTGACGGAACCGACGAGCCTGCCCGTGGCATCCTTGACGCCCGGCCAGGCACGAGCGGTGTCGAGCAGGGATTCATCGAAACGGCCGTTTCCCTGGTGAATGATTCGTGCATCGGCAGCGCCGAGAATCTTGAACAGACCAAGTTCCATGGACGCCTGCACGGAGGCGATCGCGCAGGACACGGCGACCACGAGGCTGCAGGCGATCGCGACGGCGATCACCATGAGCACGGTTCGGCCGGGCTTACCGGTAAGACTGTTGAGCGCGAATCGCCAGCTGGGCAGCATCCATTCCATCCACATCAAAGGCGCTGGCGATCAAGCCATCGCTGAGGACAAAGACCTTACGACAATAGGCGGCAGCAGTGGGCTCGTGCGTGACCATCACCACGGTGAGATGACGATCCGCAGCGATTTTTCCGAGCAATTCCCACATCTGGCGCGAGGTATTTGAATCCAGGTTCCCGGTGGGTTCATCCGCGAACACCACAGAAGGCTCGAAGATCAACGCGCGGGCGATTGCGACGCGCTGCTGCTCTCCCCCGGACAACGCATCGGGCCTGTGGTCAGCACGATCCGCAATGCCGAGCGCGGCAAGGAGCGTGCGGGCCCGGTCGTTGCGTTCAGCAACCGAGACACCATCAAGCATTGCGGGAAGGGTGATGTTTTCGAGCGCGGTGAGCGTGGAGATCAAATTGAACTGTTGAAAGATGATGCCGATATGGCGGCGACGAAAAAGCGTGAGCTGGGCTTCACTCAATCCATCAATTCGTCTGCCGGAAATCTCGATGGCTCCTTCATCGGGGTGGTCGAGCGCGGCCATGAGGTGCAGGAGCGTGCTTTTGCCGCTGCCCGACGGACCCATGATGGCGTAGAACCCGGAATCGGAAATCGTGAGGTCGATGCCGCGCAGCGCGGGCACCACGCGATTTCCCAGTTCGTAGTTTTTCTTCAGGCCCTGAATATGGATCGGCGGCGCGCTTGCAGAAGATTTCGCTGCTTCGGATGTGGGCATGGAGATCGCATCAGCCAACGGGATGCTTCCGTTGATACGTGGCGTTGTCCATGAGGTTCTGGAGCGGCGCAGTGTCATCGGTCTTGATGCGAATAAGCCATCCCTTGTCATATGGATCGGAATTGAGAAGAGAAGGATCCTTGACGACGTCCTGGTTGATTTCGCAGACCGTGCCGGAAATTGCAGAGTAAATCTCCGAGGTGGTCTTGACGGATTCCACTTCGCCGACGGATGAGCCGGGCTTGATCGCTGTGCCGACGGGCTTCATTTCCACGTAGGTGATGTCCGTGAGTTCATCGACCGCGAACTTGGAGAGACCGACGGTGATGACGTTGCCCTGCTGGTTGAACCATTCGTGAGTGTCAGAGAAGCGATAGTGGTCAGTGTTTGCCATGTGCTGAGGTTTCTCTCCCAAATGTGGGAGGGCCATGTTAGCAGGGGTGTATCGGAGGGGCTAGAAGGTCGAAATGACGTGAAAATGAGGATCAGATGAGAAAATGTTTGGAAATGACCACAGGGTGAAAAATGTGGATGTGCAAGGATTTAGAGAAAAGTCGTGGGAAGATGGGCAAATTTCTGTTGGATTTGTGTTGCCTTAGGGTTTTGGTGGGGTAGCATCTCAATTGATCAAGATTCGTCCGGAATTTCCGGGAAAACTTGATCGATGAGTTTTGGATCTTTCTCCCCTCCGGAAAACGTCGGCCAAACGGTCGGCGTTTTCTTTTTGTTTTGCGCGCGTTGACGACGAGATTTGAAGGGAGATGACGGATCACTTCGCAGCGCAGGAAGCAGAGAACATCGAAGATGGGATGTGGGACGTGAAAAATGCGATGCGATCGCGCGCGGGGATGTGATTGTGTACACTGCAAGGCCACGCAGAATTCTGACTCATCATGCTCCTTACACTTTCCGCAGGATCATTTCGAAGTCGGTTGAGCCGCAATGGAAGCGGCGGGATGCGCGTGGTGGATCTGCCGACGTTCACGATTCGGGAACTGAAACTCCACGGCCTCAATATTCCGGTGTCGCTGCTGAAAGGCTGGTCGACGGATCAGTTGGAGCAGTTGCGTGATGCGGCGGACAAGGCTTCATGCCCGTGCCTGGTGCTGATTGAAGACACGCCGCTGGTCATGGGCAGCACAGATCCACAGATTAAATCAAAGACCAGTGACCGCGTGAAAACGCTGGCCTTGGCTGCGAACAAGCTGGGGTGCAATTCGCTGGCGTTGAAAATTGATGCGCCGGATTCAAAGGAAAGTTTTGATCGCGTGGTGATTGAGATCAAGTCGCTCATGCCTTCGATTGAGAAGCGTGAATTGAACGCGCTGATTGCACCCGGAAAAGGATTGACGGAAAGCACGGAGCGATTGACGGAATTGATCAAGAAAGTGGGGGGATTCCGGATCGGATCGCTGCCGAGTTTCGGCGACGCGGCGCGAGTCGGCGAAGGCGACCCGGTTGAAGCCTTGCGGAAACTCGCGCCGTATGCAGGGTCGATTCAGGCGACAGTTGAAGGCTTCAACAAGAAGGGGGCGCACAAGTCCTATGATCTTGCTGCGTGCGTTTCGGCCATTCGCAACGTGGGTTTTCTGAACACGCTGGCGATTGATTACACAGGGGATGATGATGAGTTGAAGGGGATAGCCCAGGCGAGGGAAATTCTGCAGGCCGCAATTGATGCCCAGGAGAGTTGAAGCATGGGCGGAGCACTCGGCGTGATGGTGGAAACCAAGCAAAGCAAGCCGGAAGTGATCATCACCATTGATGGTCCCGCAGGCACGGGAAAATCGACTGTTGCGCATCGGCTCGCAAAGAAATTGGGATTGGAGTTTCTCGATACCGGGGCGATGTATCGCGCGGCATCGCTGATCGCGATTGAAATGGACATTGATCCGAATGACGGACCTACACTGGCTCGCGCGATTTCCGCGGCTGAAATGCACTTTGATTGGACGAGCGATCCGCCTGTCCTGGAACTCGGCCGGCGGGATGTGAGCAGTCGAATACGCGAGATGGATGTCTCAGAGGTGGTTTCGATTGTGGCGGCGCAATCAGAGGTGCGCAAGGCGCTGGTGGAACAACAGCGAATCATCGCCAATCGACACCCGCGTCTGGTGACGGAAGGCCGGGATCAAGGCTCGGTGGTTTTTCCGGATGCGGCGATTCGATTTTATCTGGAAGCCGACGTGCAGGTGAGGGCGAACCGGCGCGTTTCGCAACTTGCGGCAGCGGGAAAACCTGTGGATGAAGGACGTGTGTACCGCGACATTCAGGAGCGAGACCGATTGGACAGCCAGCGTGCGGTTGGACCGTTGGTCAAGCCGCACGGCGCGGTGGAAGTGGACACAAGCACGCGCAGCATTGATGAAGTGGTTGACGTGATGGAGCGTGCGGCGAGAGAGCGACTCTCGTGGGCGCGGTTCAAGGACGTTGAGCGGTGAGGAATCCGTTTGACGTCTCACGACGCTGGCCGGGCCGGAACGTGATTGCACTGATGTTCTGGTGGACGTTCATCGCGTGGGTGATCCGGTCGTTTATGAAACTGGCATACCGGCTGCGGATCGAGGGGGTGGAAAACGTACCGGAACGCGGGCCGATTATTTACATTTCGAATCATCAATCGCATTTCGATCCGCCGCTGATCGGCAGCATTGTGCGCGACCGGCCGTTTTCGCCGATGGCGAGAGACACATTGTTCAAGATTCCGGGGCTGGCGTGGTTCATGCGGACGATCGGGACGATCCCGCTGAAGCGCGGCGGGAGCGGAGACAAGGCGGCATTGGCTCGCGCGCTTGAAGAATTGCACGCGGGCAGGACGGTGCTGATTTTTCCGGAGGGCACGCGCACGAAGGATGGAGCGATCGGTGAATTCAAGCCGGGTGTGATGCTGCTGGTGAAACGGGGCATGGCGGACGTAGTGCCGGTGGCGATCGAGGGGGTGTACGACATCTGGCCGGCGCACAGCTCATGTCCGGGAGTGCGTGGGACGATGATGGTGAAGATCGGCAAGAGGTTCATGGCTGAAGAGCTCTTGCAGATGGATGCGAAGGATGCGCTTGAGCGGATGAAGCGAGAAATTGAAGTGATGCGGCTTGAGTTGCGAGAGAAAATACGCAAGCGCACGGGGGGAACGTCGCCAAGACAAGGTGTGGCCGACATGCCGTTCTGGGAACGAAAATAACCCGTGGCGCTTTGAAAAGCGCAGGGATGATCAACTTTTCCACTCACTGAGGAGATGACGGACGCGGTCCTCGGTCGGGGGATGGCTGGCGAAGAGATTCATCAGCGTGCGACTCATGAGCGGCTCAACGATGAACATGTTGTTCATTGCGGGATTGGGCGTCTGCATGGGGACGCGGTGCGCGACAGCATCGAGTTTCTGCAGAGCTGAGACCAGTCCGTGTGGTGAGCCGGCAAATTTCGCACCATCGGCGTCGGCGACATACTCGCGGGAGCGGGAGATCATCGCCTTGATCAGCGCGGCACCGAGAGAGCCGAGCAGAAGCATGAAGACGAGCGCGAGCGGGTTGGAATCGCGGCGATTGCCGGCATACCCGCCGAACCACATCGCAGACTGGGCCATCATGCTGAAAAGGCCGGCGACGGTTGCGGCGATGCACGAAGTGAGCGTGTCGCGATTCTTGACATGGGCGAGTTCATGTCCGAGCACGCCTGTGAGCTCCTCGTGGTCAAGCAATCGCAGCGCGCCTTGCGTGACCGCGACTGCGGCATGTCGCGGGTTGCGGCCGGTCGCAAATGCATTCGGGGCTTCCTGCGGGCAGACATAGATTCGCGGCATCGGCAGATTCGCACGTTGCGCAAGCTGCGCAACGATGGCGTGCAGGTCGGGCGCCGTCTGCTGATTCACTTCCACACCGCGCATGGCTGCGATGGCGATCTTGTCGGAAAAGAACCATGAGCCGACGTTCATCATCAACGCCAGAGTTCCAAAGACGATCATTCCCTGCGTGCCCCAGTAGGAACCGACCCAGACAAGCAGCGCGAACAGACCGCCAAGCAGGGCTGCGGTCTTCAGGTTGTTCATGAACACAAACATGCACACATCATCCTTTCACGCAATTATTGGCGAGCATGACCAAAAAGTTTTACTGCAAGCGATGAAAGCTCCAGCATGTCGATGCATGCCCAGAACATGAGCAGAATGAATGCCGTACGCACGATCGGCAACGGGAGTTTGTGGGTGAGTTTTGCGCCGAAAAGGCCGCCGAGCATCGCCGTGGGAGCCAAAACGGCAGCCAGCCGGAGCGCATCAACAGCGGAAAGATTGAGCGATTGACCTGATGCGTCGGTAAGCGTGTGCAGAGTTGAGCATTTCACGATTGAGCCGACAGTCGCAGTGACGCACATCATGGCTGCGGTTGAGGCTATGCACTGACGAAGCGGAAGGCGACATATCCGTTGCAGGAGCGGCACCGCAACAAGCCCGCCGCCGATACCAAGCAATCCGGCGATAAATCCGGTCACCGCACCGACGAACGAAATCAGCGGGAAGGACAATTGCGGAGCCTGCGGATGTGCATCATTCAACCGCTTGATGTGGAGCA
>DASZQE010000232.1:0-3234 GCA_035550175.1 Phycisphaerales bacterium
TGGTTTTTGCGCCGTCAATAACGTAGCCGAAGGAGCAGTACTGGCCATTGAGGCGGGAAGTGCCTTCGCGCGAGAGACAGATGAAGAATTGAGAGCCTGCGGAGTCGGGGTCATCGGAGCGAGCCATGGAAATGACGCCGAAGTCATGGGGGAGCGTGCTGTTTTCCATGGGGAGCCAATAGCCGGGTCCGCCATCGCCGGTGGCGGTGGGGTCGCCGGCCTGGATGATGAAGGGGTTGCCGTTGCGGTCAAGGGGAACGATGCGGTGGAAGACGATGCCGTCGTAGAAGTGGTTGCGCGCGAGGTCGAGGAAATTCCATGCGGTGTTGGGAGCGACATCGGGTCGAAGGGCGATGCGGAGGTCGCCGAGTGAGGTGTGGAAGAGGACGTCTTGTTCGTGATAGATACGGAAACCGGTAAAGAGGCGTTGAGGCGCGGGGGGAGGAGGCGGAGGCGAGTTGGTCATGGGCTTCATTTCCTCGGGTTCAGAGGAAGAAGCGGGTTGCGACGGAGGTGGCGGAGGGAGAGGCGCGTTTTCATCGCGCCAGTCGGTGATACGTGTGTATTTTGTGACGCCATCGGGTCGCGTGGATTCGGTGGTGACGGGAACGAGGCGGGAAAGCATGGGCTGAAGGATGAGGGGTGTGCCGACGGGCTGATCAAGATCGATGAGTTGAATGTATGAGGCGACGCGGAGATCCCAGACGGCGGGGAGGACATCGGCGAGGTCGATGCGGCCGGGGCGGACCTGGGCGGGGCCGGAGATGACGAGGCCGGATTCATCGAGGAGGACGATGCCGACGGTTCCGTAGGTGCGCGGGCCGGCGATGGTACACATGATGGGCCGGTGGACGGAGTTGTAGAGGTGGTCCGGGGCGATGGAGAAGGCCGCAGGGGATTCGGCAGGCGGTTCAAGCGGGGCGGTAGCCGCGGCGGGCTGCTGCTGGGGTGAACCGAAGGTCAGCGCAGCGAGAGGGGCGATGAGCGTGAAGAGGATGAGGAGGGGAAATCGTGACATCAGGAATAATCCGAACTGGCGTGTTTCTTAGGGAAAGGGGCAAGGGATTCGGCCAAGGGGCGGAAACGCGGGAAGTTATGATACGAAGTTGGGCGGGGGAGGATTTTCGGCTGAGGGGAAGAAAAGTGATACGGAGGATTGCAGATGAGGATGCGAAGCGGATGGGCGGTTTGCGGCGCGGTGGTGGTGTGGATGGCGAGCGGCGCGGATGCGCATCCTCAGCAGGGCGGGATGCAGGGGACTGGCTCGCAGCAAAGCGGCGCGAAGAGCGGGGTGTTTGCAGGCGCGATGGAGTACATGGAGGGGATAGATGATTTGATCGCGGGGGATTTTGGCGGTGCAGCGGATGCGTTCGGGCGGGCGGCGAGGGCGGACGATGAGAATGCGGATTTCTTTGCAGCGAAGGGGGCCGCGCTGGTTCTGGGGGACAAGTATGAGGATGCGAAGAAAAGTCTGGCGCGAGCGCTGCGACTTCAGCCGGGACATCATGGGGCAACGGTGTGGCAGGGAGTGATCACGCGGGTGGGTGGGAATGAGTTCGATGTGGCGGGGCAGGAGTATTGCCTGGATCACGATGGGTATGAAGCGCAGTTGTATGCGATCACGATGGCGATGGCGGAGCCGGCGCGATTGCAGATTGATCTGCAGCGCGCGGGCGGAGAGTGGGAGGGCGCGAAGCATCCGAATGATCCGGACGTGCAGGCGCGTGTGAAGGCGGCGAAGGCGAAGCTGCCGGAGGTGGCGAAGAAGTATGGCGAGTTTCTGCGGAGCGATCCGCGGCTGGGCGGATTGGTTTTTGAGGTGGCGAAGGCGCAGTATGCGAAGGGGGAGTACGCGAAGGCGCTTGTGGGATTGCGGACGATGGAGGACCAGCAGGAGGACAATCCGGAGGTGCTTTATTATTTGGCGGGAAGTTGCCTGGGGATCGGGGATGCGGACAGTGCGAGGAGGTATTACACGCGGGTGTTGATGCACTGGACAGCGAACGTGCAGAGTTATCTTGGACGGGCGGTGGCGAAGGCGAAGCTGGGCGATGGGGCGGGATGCAAGAAGGACGTGGAGATTGCCCGGGGATTGGATGCGAATGCGACTGCGAAGTTTCTAACGAGCGGGCAGAAGACGATTGATGATGCGCTGGCAAGCGTACCGGGCGGCGATGTTGTGGCGCAGTGGGATGCACTACGAGATGCAGCAGTGAGAGGGGAAAAGAACAAAGTGTTGATTGATGCGGCGATGAAGTTGGTGCGGACGATGAACGCGCAACGAAAGCGGTATGACGAGAGTTACCAGGATGGGTTGCGCGTGAGGCAGGCAGCGGTGGACGCGAATCCGAATGACGCGAATGCTGCGGCGGAGCTGGCGGATTATTTATATAGCGAAGTGGATGTGCGCGGGTCAGGCGTGGAGGAACGAGCTCCGGTGCCGAACTGGCGGTTCCAGACGGATGAGACTAAGGAAGGGGAGTTGCAGCACGCAGAGGCGATGGCGGACAGGGCGATTGCGCTCGATCCGAACCAGGTGACAGGGCTGGCGGTGAAAGCGGCGGTGCGGATGCGGCATTTGCAGTGGGCGGATGGCGAGACGCTTTTGAAGAAGGCGATGCAGATTGACGCGACGAACGGGAAGGTGCTGATGCTTTTCGGAGAGGTGCTGCAGCACGTTGCGGCGGTGAAACAGTCGAAGGCGTGGAGTTTGCGATCAACGGAGACGTGGGAGGATTCGCAATACATTTACACGAGGTATCCAAGCCAGGCGGAGCTTGCGGCGGCGGATCAGCTTGACAATGAAGCGAAACAGTTGTGGCAGTGGGCATCGCAGTATGTGCAGCAGGCGGCGGAAGCGCGGAAGGGAACCGCGGAGGGGTATTACTGGGAGGGGTTCCATGCGTACACGTATGAACGGATTGCGGACGCGATTGCGCCGCTGGTGAAGGCGACGCAGATGGAGCCGGGAAACGTGACGTATGCGGAGCTGCTGGCGGATGCGTATGAACGGACAGGACAGGCGAAGGAGGGCATTGAGGAACGATTCCGCGCGCTGAATCTGCTGCAGACAACGGATTCGACGCTGCTGCGCTTGGCGTGGGAGTGCATCAAGACGGATCGATGGAGGTCGGCGCGGGAGTTTCTGGATCGCGCGAAGGCGATTGATCCGGCGGATGCAAAGATCGCGGCGTATTACGCGCTGTGTGCGGAGGGAGATGAGGATATGGAGCA
>DASZQE010000233.1:0-1946 GCA_035550175.1 Phycisphaerales bacterium
GAAACTGTCGCCTTAAGTGATTCAGCTCGCAACGCAGACCAGTTTCGGCCGCTTTCAATTCAGTCATTGATCGTCTCCTTAGCTGGCAGGAATTGTAACGACAAGTGTTTGTGCTGATAGACTTCTAGTTGCCTCATGATCGGATTTGAATCTGCCGACCCATGGTGTATCGCACTCTTTCCGGAGACTTCACCATGCCGCGACGCAGAACCCTGTCAGCAGTTCTTGGGACAAACACCGAGGGGGGGAGCCGATTCCCTGCGAATCAGCCTTTGAACACGCGACAATTTCTTCCCAGTGGATTCCCTGAATCCGCATTCTCCGGCGGCGCAATGGGGAGCGGAGGAAGCGGGGCATCGCCACCCTTTGGTTGAGCGAGCGAGCTTGCTCGCTGAGTTTCCATCCGCGGCACCCGTCCTACAGCCCACCCTCCTTTTCACTGCATCCCCTCCGGCACCACGCTCTTCGCGCATCGAAATCCCAATCCCACCATCCTCATGTTCTCAGGTCGCATCATGTGCATGCTCAGGTCTGTCGAAAAATTGATGTACGCCATCGCCCACAATCCCCCGCACAAGTAATACTCCTTCTCGCCATTATCGTTCACGCCCCTGATCGTGTCGCTCCATTCCGACACATTTCCCAGCGCGTGAACCAGCCCCTCAGGTCCGATGTCCTCATGTCCCTCCAATGATCTCGCTTTGCACAGGTGTGATGTGATCACATCAAAATATTTCTCCCGCTCCGGCCCCTTCGGTCCCTTCTCCGCGCCCGCATACCCCTGGCCCATCATCAGGCTGTCGTAATGATAGATGTACGCGCGCCGCGCCAGTTCCTCCCGCTCCTCCTTGGTAATCTTGTCTTTCGGCTCGACTCCGCTCGTTCCAGTCCCATTGCCGAAAATTGAATTGCCCCACGGATAAATCCATCCATGTGGCCCGCGCGCAGCTCGCTCCCATTCATCCCGCGTCGGCAGTCGCTTCCCGCACCATTCCGCATATCGCTGCGCTTCATCATGCGTCAGTCCGCATGCTGGCAAATCATCCCAGCCTTCAGGTGGATTCGGTCCGTCCCACATTTCAGGCGGCGTGGTTCCCGTCGCCTGTAGAAACTTCGCATACTCCGCATTCGTCACTTCAAATCGATCAATGAGAAACGGCGGCAGCTTGCCGACTCGATTCACGTACTCCTGCGGCGCATCGCCTGTCAAAATCTTGTCCGCAAACGTGGCCGCGCCTGCCGGGATCGCGACCATCGAGTCTTCAACCGACTTCGCATCTACCAGATTTGCTGTGATTGTTGTCAGTTGCCCATTCACAAGCCAGCGTGAAAGTTCCGCGCTCCGGTGCTTCGAATCCACGATGAACACTCGATAAAACCCGGCATCTGCGCGGAACGCGAACAATCCCGACCGTCCACCGAGAAGCACAGGAGCGCTGACTTGGCCGGATGTGTCATTAAATCTGCACAAATACACCTTCGCATCATCAGGAAGGGCGCTCGTGTCAATTCGAGGCCGATCATCCGTAATGAACCGATACGCAAGAATCGTCACAATTGCGACGAGAACCGCTGTTGAAATCATTCCGAACACGGTCTTTCGTGACTTCATCGCGCGCCTGATTCGTCGCCTCAGCCCCGGTGGGCGCGCAAGAATCGGTGAATCCGAAAGCCAGCAACGCAAATCGCCCGCCATGTGCGCAGCCGTCGGATAGCGATCCTTCGGCGACTTTTCAATCGCTTTGTGGCAGATTGTCGCCAGCTCGCTGTCGATGGACGAATTTAACAGTCGAATATTTTTCGGTCGTCCTTCCGCGAGCGATTTGAACACTTCCTGCGGAGTGTTGCCTGCAAATGGCTTGTTCCGCGAAAGAAGTTCATAAAGCACGACTCCGAGTGAAAAAACGTCGGTTCGATGATCAATTGTGGCGTTTTCAACATGAGCC
>DASZQE010000234.1:0-4287 GCA_035550175.1 Phycisphaerales bacterium
TGAGGACTGGTGCAGCCGAACGGGCATGTCGCGGACGATTCTCGAGCGGTTGCCGAAGTTCAAGAAGTCGATTTTGCGGGAATTGACAGAAGGCACGGGAAAAGTCACGGGATCCAAGCAACTGGCTCGTGCCTACAAGGCGCGTGACCCGTTGGCGCGTGAAGTTGTGCGTGAAGCGGCAGAACTGCTGGGGATCGCCATTGCGAACTGGGTGACGGTGCTGGCACTGGACACGGTAATCATCGGCGGGGGAGTTGCTGAAGCGCTTGGAGAACCGCTGGTCCGTGACATCACGCGAAGTTTCCGCAAGCACGTGTTCCCGGCATCGAATCAGGATTGCAAGCTGGTGCTGACCAAATTGACGGATGATGCAGGACTGCTTGGGGCTGCGTTGCTTGCAAGACAACATGTGGCGTCGCAGGCGGTGCGCAGCAAGCGGTCAGCGTAAGCAGGATCAATCCGGATATTCGCGTTTTCGGCCAAAGGCTCTCATCTGATTGTCGAGCGCATCGAGCAGTCGCCTGGCAGCGTCGGGTCGATCAACTGAGAATCCGATTTTCGCTTCAGCGAGATAGATCCGTGCATCATCGCAACGGGTGACGGTCAGGGTTCCGCGATCATCATCAACGGTCTTGATAGTGTAAGTACACTGGTTGTCGCTTTCGTGCTTCGAGACCACCGCCATTTCCGCATCGTCACAGGCGTAAATCACGGCGAGGGGGACATCGGACCAGCGAACGCCTTGCGGGACTGGCGCTGCACTATGGACGACGTGATGACCATCTGCGACTTCATCCATTGCAGTCAAGACTTCATGCTGTTCAGCAGCGTTCAGGACTCGAACCTGAGGTTTTTCGCCAGAGACCAGAGAAAGACTCTCGGCCGCATACGGCTGCTTTGCGCAGGCTCCCGCGATAGAAAGAAGGCCCAAGGCCGATAAGAACGCAATTTCAGACGCGATAGGGCATTTTGAGAGGTTGTTGCGAATTGGATGCCCAATCAAACGCTGCATATACTTACCCAATAAATACCAAACAAAGCGTGCAAATCGTGATTGAACCGACAACCAACCTCTATCACCGTCCACCCTGTACCGATACTGTAAACATTTCCCGCCCAGGCGTTGAGCCTTCCCGCTGCGAATTTTCGAGCACAAGCTCCTGATGGCAAATACCAACCAGTTCAAGAACCGCGTCAATAAGTCGGCACGCCGCCGCGAGGAGATCCGCCGGACGCTCCCACGGCCGGTACTCGATTTTGCAGCATTGCTCCGCAGGCCGGAGTTCATGACTTCACTGCTAGTACTGGCCTGCCTGATCGCGGGGCTGAGCACGACGGTGGTCTGGTCGCGTTCTCAAATCAAGCTTCGCAGCGGACAGATTGTGACGGACACGAGGGTGAACCGCATCAATTACACGGTGATTGATGACGCCGCCACGGAAGCCCGCCGAACCGAAGCTCGGAAGGCGGCACCGCGAATCTACAATCTGAACTCGGATTACCTGCTGAATCTGAAGGCATCATTGGAGGGGCTTCCCACTGCGGTCGCCAATCAGAATGAACTGGAGACGATTCAGAAGGGACTTGTTGCGGAGTTCGACCTCACACGCAACCCACTAGAGCCGCTGCAGAAAATTGCAGGTGATGCGAGCCTTACGAGGGATTGGAACCTTGCGGTGGCAAGGCTGGTGAACATGACGTTTCACACGCAGTTTCTGTTGCCGATCAGTGAGTTCCAGGAATTCACCACGGCCACATCAAGAAAAGTGCTGATCGAGGGCGGCGAGCCATTGACACCAAGAAGCATGTCGGCCATCGAGATTCCGGCGGAGCCCACCCCAGAATACACGGATCGGCTGCGAGACATTGCGCGGTTGTCAGGGTTCCAGCAGAATCAGATTCCGTATGTGGTGTCGAAACTGCTGAAGGACGGCAAGCCGACCATTCTGTTCAACTCATCCGAGACGCTTCACACCGCTGAAGAGCAGGCTGCGGGAGTTCAACCCGTGGAGATTCACCATCACAAAGGTGACATCATCTACACACGAGGCGACACCCTGACGGCCGAGCAACTGGATCAGCTTGAAACGGAAAACGCACAGTTTTTTGCGCACGCACCATTTCGCAGGATCTGGGCTCCACGCTTCGGATTGATCGGGCTGATGGCGATTTGCGTGAGCATCATCGCGACGTTCACGGGACTGAAATACCCGCGAATTTCCCGTAACATGCTGCGTGTGCTGGCGCTTGCCGCCTTGCTGGCGATTTCGTTCGCGATGACGGTGCTGGTGACGGTGGAAGCTCCGATTTTTCTGTTTCCAATCGCGATCGCCACCACGCTGTTCACTTCGATCATCGTACTGATCGCGTATGACCAGAAGTTGGCCATTGTGGTGGGTGCGTTTCACGCGATGCTGAACGGACTGGCACTTGAGCAATCGCCGGCATTCATTCTTCTGCTCCTGATCGGTGTTGTGACATGCGTGTTTCAGTTGCGGGAAGTGAGGCACCGAAACAGCCTGATTCGCGCCGGCACGTGGACGGCAGCAGCGCTGGGCGCTTCGACCATTTTGCTGGGCGTGTTTGAGCTTCCGGTGGTTCCCGATGTGTGGCGTCAGATCATCGTTCTGACTGCGGCTGCGGTTGCAATCAGCTATGGGGTGTGCTTCCTGATTCTGGGAATCCTGCCGACCATCGAGCGTCTGTTCGACATCACGACGGGCATGACGCTAGCGGAGCTGCGCGATCCCCGCCAGCCGTTGCTGAGGCAACTGCAGCAACGAGCACCGGGCACATACAACCATTCGCTGCAGGTGGCGAATCTTGCGGAATCGGCAGCGGACGCAATCAATGCTGACAGCCTGCTGGTGTATGTGGGGGCGATGTATCACGACATCGGCAAGATGAACAAGCCCGATTATTTCGTGGAGAATCAGCCGCGCGGGGCGAACAAGCACGAAAAGCTCAGTCCGGCGATGAGCCTGCTGGTGATCATCGGCCACATCAAAGACGGCATCGAACTTGCGCGCGAGTATGGATTGCCACGCGACATTCAGCATTTCATCGAATCGCACCACGGCACGACGCTTGTGGAATATTTTTATCACGTCGCGAAGACGAGAGCGGATGAGTCAGAGGGGCCAGTGGTCAATGAAACAGAATACCGCTATCCGGGGCCGAAGCCGCGAACCCGCGAAGCGGCCATTCTGATGCTTGCAGACGCTGTGGAATCCGCCACACGGACATTGGCTGAGCCGAACCCGGCGAGAATCGAGAACCTGGTGCGGAAGCTCTCTCGCAAGCGACTTGATGACGGGCAGTTTGATGAGTGTGATCTCACGCTGAGGCAACTGCACTTGATCGAGGAAGCGATGATTCAGCGGCTTTGCGCAATACATCACAGCCGGATCAGCTATCCGTCATCGGAGCGAACGGAGCCGAGCGAGCAGCAGCCGACGCGACCCCAGGCGCGTCCGGTTTCGGCATGATTACTTGTCATCAATGGCAAGGCGAAGGGCTTTTCGCTGGGCATTTCCCATCGGCATGTCCAAAGCGCTCTTCACTTTGACCCATAGACCAGAAGTGGATTTCAAAGAGGTTTTCACGGCTGCCCGCATGACGTGAAATTCAATTTGGCGGTGCGTGGTTTGATGCGTGAAGTCGGCGACACGGCTCATGCGGAGGCCTTTGGGCCATGGTGGAGCGATCAAGATACGTTTCAGCTCGGCGTGGGAAAGCGGTGCATCACTTTCGAGCGTGAATGGTTCCCACATACCGGCCCACATTCCCTGCGGTTTGCGCTGCTGCATCAGCACATGAGGGTTGCGATTGATTGTGCGTGAAATGACCATGACGTGATGATGCACAACGGGTTTGGGATCGGGAGTTCCGCCTTTCACGCTCAGCGTAGCGATGCCTGAGATGCGTCCTTTGCACTGACGTCGAATCGGGCATTTGCCGCATTTGGGGACGGCAGGTGGCGGACTGCAGATTGTTGCGCCGAGTTCCATCAGCGCCTCATTGAACACACCGGGATTCTCGGCGGCACTCACCAACTCTTCCGCGCGAATCCATGACCAGGCGTCAGCGTGTCGCGGGGAATCAAACTTTTCGGCGTCAACGCGACCCAGCACACGTTTCACATTTCCATCCACGATCGGCTCGGGTCGGCCGAACACGATTGATGCGATTGCGCCGGCGGTATATCTGCCGACGCCGGGGAGCTTCCGCAGATCCGCGACGGTCTGCGGAAATCGTCCACGGAAATCGTTCTGAATGATTTTCGCT
>DASZQE010000235.1:0-4328 GCA_035550175.1 Phycisphaerales bacterium
CACGTCGAGTCGCAGTTCGTCGAAAAGACCAAGCTGTGCGATATGGCCGAGAAACAGCTCTCCGAGCGCAATGCGGAAATTCAGGAACGCCTCTCCGAGCTGGAAAAAGAACGTTCGGGCGCCACCGAAGGCATTCCCGAAGATGTCCTTGCAACATTTGATGAACTAGCGGATTACTTTGAAGGTGAAGCGCTCGCCGCGGTCGAGGAAATTGACCGCCGAAACCGTGAATACGTCTGTGGATCTTGCCACATTCACTTGCCCTTCTCGCTCGTGGCCAAGCTCATCACGCTGACAGATTCCGTGGAGCGTTGCTGCAACTGCTCGCGAATCCTCTACATGCAGCCTGACATGAAGGGCAGTTTCGCGCGCAAGTGATTCTCTCCGATAGCGTGCGTCTGTACACACGATCTGTGGGTTTGAGAATCAAGCCTCGGGCTTGGCCGTTGATGCCACGTCGTTGAACAAATCCGTCTGGTTCGGCAGTTCACGGCGCCGATGCCGCAGATCTGACATCGCAGTGTCGAAATCCTCAAGCGAATTGAAGTTGTCGTATTCGCTGGCAAATCGAAGGTACACAATGGGATCAAGTTGTCGCAGCTTGATGGCGACCCTTTTCCCGATCTCCTGCGATGAAACCTCCCGGTCAAAATCACGATGCAGTTCTTCATCAATGTCCTGCACAATGCGGCTCTTGGCTTCCTCGGACACCGGACGCTTGCCGCACGCATGCTGAATGCCAGCCAGAATCTTGAGCGAATCAAACGCCTCTCGTCGCCCGTCCCGCTTCACCACCGCAAGCCGTGCCGTTCGCTCAACTCGCTCATACGTTGTGAACCGCTTCTTGCACCCCAGGCATTCCCGCCGACGGCGAATCACCGCGCCTGCTTCTGAGGCACGGCTGTCGATCACGCGGTCATTGTCAACTTCACAAAACGGGCAGCGCAACGGTATGTCCCTCTCCACCACTCACAGCGAAAAACCGGACCCAAACCTGGCTCGGAACCATGTGATCCTACAATAGAGGGCGTCCCCTAGATATGGCGGCGGTGCAAAAACAATCACCAGCAGGTTGTATTTTCTCGAAAAATGGCGAGGTTCTTCGTGATCGGCGGGCACCTCGTGTCAAGTCAATTGACATTCACCAAAGACCCCGGCTACGCTTTGCCCATGCAGATGACAGCCGCAACAACACGGGCGGGGCGTACACGCATGCAGCGTGCGTGATTGCTGTCACAATGGATATTTCAACCAGGCTGCGGGGTGTTGCCCGGTCGCAACTGCGACTGAGCGGGATTTTCGCAGCCGATATGCTTGAACAGACGATTGGGTGTGACCATGCCGAAAATCAAACTGCCAGATGGAAGCGTGAGGGAATTTGCCAGTGCCGTGTCCGCGCTTGATGTCGCGAAGGACATCGGGCCCGGCCTCGCCAAAGCCGCGATCGGCGCCAAGATCGATGGCGTGCTGAGCGATCTCAGTGCGAAAATCGATCACGATGCCGAGCTTTCACTCATCACGGCCATGGACCGCAAGACGGGCCAAAGCAGCGCGGATGCGCTCTACCTCATTCGCCACAGCGCAGCGCACGTGATGGCCGAAGCCATTCAGCGCATCGTGCCGCAAGCCAAACTTGTGTACGGCCCGCCTGTCGAAAACGGATTTTACTACGACATCTGGTTCCCCGAAGATCGTCCGCTCCGCGCTGATGACTTTTCGAAGATCGAAGAAGAGATGGCGAAGATCATCGCCGAGGATCGGCCGTTCACTCGCGTTGAAATGCCTGTTGGCGAAGGCATGGCGAAGCTGAAAGACGAAGGCAGCAAGTACAAGCTCGACAACGCCGAGCGAGCTGTGCAGGCGGGTTCCGAGGAATTGAGTTGGTACGTCACCGGCGAACCGCGCAAGAACTGGGAAGATCTCTGCCGTGGTCCGCATGTGCCCAGCACCGGCCGGATCGGCGCATTCAAAGTCATGAGCCTTGCTTCAAGTTACTGGCATGGCGATGAAAAAAGCGACCGCCTCACCCGGGTCTACGGCACCGCTTTCGCAGACAAGGCCCAGCTTGAAAAACACATGGCGCTTGCAGAGGAGGCGAAGAAGCGCGATCACCGTGTCATCGGCAGGGCGTTGGGTCTCTTCGAAATCAACGAAACCGTCGGCCAGGGCCTCATTCTCTGGACTCCTGCCGGCGCAGTCATCCGCCAGGAATTGCAGAACTTCATTTCTTCGGAATTGTCCCGCCAGGGGTACACGCAGGTCTTCACGCCGCACGTCTCCAAGCTCGATCTCTTCAAAACCTCGGGCCACTTTCCGTATTACAAGGAATCGCAATATCCGGCTTTTCCTGAGCGCGACACGCTTGAAAAAGTGCTGGCTGAAGGCTGTTCATGCGCTGAAATGATGCATCGCCTTGAAGGCGTCTCCGCTCGTCTGGCTCGCACAGTGAACGAGCGCACCGGCACGCAGGCCATCGCGCCGGACCGTGTCATGCCGGATGAGAAACTGCTTGAAGGCTACATGCTCAAGCCCATGAACTGTCCCATGCACATCAAGATTTTCGATTCCGCGCCGCGTTCGTACCGTGACATGCCCGTGCGCCTGTCCGAATTCGGCACGGTGTATCGCTGGGAGCAGAGCGGCGAGCTTAATGGCATGACGCGCGTTCGCGGCTTCACCCAGGACGATGCCCACATCTTCTGCACTGAAGATCAGGTTCCCCATGAACTGGGCATGTGTCTTTCGCTTGTGCGGCTGATTTTTGACACGCTCGGCATGAGGAATTTTCGCGTGCGTGTCGGCCTGCGCGATCCTGACAGCTCCAAGTTCGCCGGCAAACCCGAAGACTGGGACCGCGCAGAAAAAATCCTGCGCGAAGCCGCTCGCACCTTCGGTGCCCCATTTACCGAAGAGCCCGGCGAAGCAGCGTTCTACGGACCCAAGATCGACTTCGTGGTCAAGGACGTCATCGGCCGCGAATGGCAGCTTGGCACGGTGCAGGTCGATTACAACCTGCCGATCCGCTTCGGCCTTTCCTACATTGGCTCCGACAACAAGCCGCATGTGCCCATCATGATCCACCGCGCTCCATTCGGCAGCATGGAGCGATTTGTCGGCGTGCTCATCGAGCATTTTGCGGGCGCCTTCCCAGTGTGGCTCAGCCCTGAACAGGTGCGTGTGCTGCCCATCAGCGAAAAATCTATGGAATATTCCAAGGACGTTGCTGCCGACCTCAAAAAGCGTGGTGTCCGAGTGACCGTGGATGAAAGCAACGATCGCATCCAAGGCAAGATCAAAGTGGCCACCGACATGAAGATTCCCTACCTGCTCGTTGTCGGCCCGCGTGATGCCGAGCAGGCGCAGGTCAGCGTCCGTGCTCGCGGCCACATGCAGGACCTGGGAGCCATCGGCCGCGACGCTTTCGCCGACGCGATTGCTGATGAAATCGCTTCCCGTGGCACCGTCACTGTGCTGGCAAGGCATTTCCAGAATGTGACGGTCGGATCATGAGCTGTGCAGGTGATGTTACTCTTGTGCGAATTCATCGGATTCCGGCGAGTTCGCGGTTGCCTGTACGGAAAATGGTCGATAGTCTAGGGACATTGATAACCGCTTGCGGGCGTTCCGCTGGCCGTTTGATGGTGAGACGCCGGAGATTTGCAACGATATGACGTTGATCTGCGAATCGAAGAGGCATGAGGCTTTTGTGTCCGTATGCCGCTGAGCGTCTGTGCTTTCATTGAGTCCACTTTGGGAACTTCCCGCGGAACCGGCCCGCGGAAGAAAAATATGATTTTTGACATGCAGCCGAATCAGGAGACCTGACCATCGCTCGAGCGCCATATTTCCCGTCACGTGACTCTTTCCGCGGACCGCCAATTAACGAGCGCATCCGCGCAACAGAGATCCGCTTGATCGATCAGAACGAGCAAATGGTGGGTGTCGTGCCGACGCACGAAGCCCTTAAGATGGCGCGCGAAGCCGGCCTTGATTTGGTCGAAGTGGCCCACGAAGGTCACCCGCCCGTCTGCAGAATCCTCGACTTCGGCAAGTACAAGTACGAGCAGGCCAAGAAGGACAAGGCGAACCGCGCAAAAAGCAAGACCGCCGAACTCAAGGAAGTCCGGCTCGGTCGCTCCATGAAAATCGATCCCCACGACATTGAAATCCGCCTCAAGCAGGCGCGTCAATTCCTCATGGATGGCCACAAAGTGCTGATCGTGCAGAACTTCAAAGGCCGCGAGATGATGCATCGCGACAAGGGCTTCCAGCGCTTGCAGGAATTGGCCACCGCGCTTGCTGACATCGCCAAGGTTGAAGTCCCTCCG
>DASZQE010000236.1:0-8538 GCA_035550175.1 Phycisphaerales bacterium
TCTTCTGACCGATTCCAACAAAGACCATTCCGCCACACTCATCTTTTGCGCGCAATCACGTCATACCCCTCGCTTCCCACCACCTCGCACTCCACCAAGCTCCCCGCCTCCAATTCCTCATCACTCACCACATACGTCACCGCATCCACCTGCGGCGCCTGAAAATATGTCCGCCCCATGTACACCCGCTTCGTGCTCTTCCCCGCAATTTTCTTCCGCATCTCCCCATCCGCTTCTCCATCAATCAACACCTCCACGACCCTCTGCTCGCGCGCCATCACCGCCGCTCGCGCAAACGCAATCTCCTGCTGCGCTAGCATCAGCTCCCGCTCCCGCACCCGCTTCACCTCATCCTTCACCCGCATCTCCGGCTCATCCTCAAGTGTCCCTGCAGGCGTCCCCTCCTCATGCGAATACCGAAACACCCCCATCGCATCAAACTTCGCCCGCTTCACAAACTCCACCAGCTCCGCGTGATCCTCTTCCGTCTCTCCCGGATATCCCGTGATGAACGTTGTCCGCACCGCCAGTCCCGGAATCCGTTCCCGCAACTTCTCAATCAACTCCTCCTGCGTCCGCTTGGAAATATTCCTCCGCATCGACTTCAACATCCCATCCGAAATGTGCTGCAGCGGAATATCAATGTACTTCACCACGTGCTCCAGCTTCGCAATCGCCTCGATCATCTCATCCGTGAAATGCGTCGGATACACGTACATCAACCGCACCCACGCCCGCCCCTTCTTCCATCCTTTCTCCGTATCGCCTCGCGCATGCTTCCGCACCGCCTCATTCAACTCAGTCAGTAATCCGATCAGCCCTTCCTCATATCCGATGTCATATCCATAGCTCGTCGTGTCCTGCCCGATCAGATTCAGCTCCACCGCCCCATCCCGCATCAGCATCCGCGCCTCTTCCACCACCGCCTCCACAGGCTTGCTTCGCATCTTTCCCCGAATCGAAGGAATCGTGCAGAACGCGCACCGCTGATTGCATCCCTCCGAAACCCTCAGATACGCATAATGCCGAGGCGTCAGCCGCAGCCGCACCGAATCACTTTCAAAATACCCGATCCCCTTTCCATCCTTCCCGTTCACCGTCAGCCCCGTCGTCGCAATCCCGCGCTCCTTCGCCGCCTGCAACGCATTCCCCGCAATCCAATACTTGGGAACCGCCCCTCCCGGAACCGCGCCATTCCCTCCGCTCTTCCCGCTTCCATTTCTCCCGCGCGCTCGCAGCGTCTTGACCAAATCAACCGCCCCGCCGCCGCGTGAATGCCCATCATCATCATCATGCGCATGTGAATGATCGTGCGCGTGCCCATCTCCCTGCGAATCATCTCCGCACGCTTCACCCTCGCGCATCTCGTCCGCAACATCCTCCCCGCTCACTGCATCCAGCACCTTGTCCCGGTCAAACACCCCCAGCAGCGCATCGATCCCCGGCGCCCACTCCAACAGCTTTGCCCGGTGCCGCTGCACCAGGCATCCCGCCACCACCACACGCTTCAATTCCCCTCGTTCCTTCCGCTCCACCGCCTCCCGAATCACCCCCAGGCTTTCCTCCTTCGATGCCTCCAGAAACCCGCATGTATTAATCACAATTGCGTCCGCTTCGTCATCACTCCCCACCAGCTCGCACCCCGCCTCCCCAAGACTCCCCAGCATCGCCTCCGAATCCACCAGATTCTTCGGGCACCCCAGCGACACAAACGCCACCTTCGCGCTTGTTCCCTCTTCAGTGGGACGACCGTCTCGGTCGTCAATACTTTGCATGGTCCCTCGAACCTCAGCAGGATCATTCCCCTGTGCTTGAGCACCCTTCATCTTCTTCCTCGCTCCAGCTTCGCGCACCCTCCCCCCCCGCGCCTTCGCGCGTTCACCGCCAGCCTGTGCGTTCTTCTTCCGGCTCGTTTTCATCGTGAATAATCGCAAAAACCAAGAATGAGGGGGGTGACAAGTATAGCGACCTCGCCCCCAATCCCCCACACCCAATCACGCTCTTCCCGAAGCCCGGGCATTGCAATGCCCGGGCCATTTCTTCCATTTCATCCTCTCCACCTGTTCACAACCTACAATGTCTTTTATCTCTGCTTCATATCTTCGGGGCACCCATGCGCCACCTCGCGCTGCACATTTTCCGGACCTTCACGCTTCTCTGCGCCCTTCCTCTCTATTCTTTCGCGCAATCCTCCCAGCCCGCTCCGCAATCTCCTCCTGCAGCTTTGGCACCTGGGCTTCTGCCCTCCGACCCCGCCAACTACACCTGGCTTCATCCCAAAGGCCAGACCTCCCGCCGCGGAACCACAATCCCCCTTCCCATCTCCAAATCCGAACTCCAGGCCTTCAAACTCCTCCTCAATCTCTCCGAAGAGCAATTCACACAGATGACTCGCATCCATCAGACCTACATGGATGCCAATTTCGATCTCCGCAAAGTTGATGAAGCCGAACTCATCGATCTCGCTAGCCGAGGAATGGAAAACTATCGTTCGCAGGAATCCGCCGACGCAGGAGTCGCCATGCTCCACGCTCAGGATCGACTCCTCCGCAAGCTTGCACTCCTCGATGCGCAATTCTTTGATCAGCTTGCGCCCCTGCTCACTGAATCCCAACTCGCCGACCTCCCTCGCGCTCAGTCATACCGCAAGCGAATCATCGCTTCCGAATGGCACTGTCAGCACACCGCCGGCAAGCCCGATCTCGAAGTCATGATCTTCGATCTCCTTCAGCAATCTCCCAATCCTGCCGCCGACTTCGCAACGGTTTCCGACCTCCTCCGCAGGTATGAAACTCGCGCCACCCCGCTTTGGGAACGATACACCCGCGTTATGGATGAAGCCCGATTGCGATCCATACAGACTCTTCCGTATACAAGCGGAGTTGCCAGCTCTTCTTCACTTACGCCCGCACAATGGGCTGCCATCGACAAGCAACGCCTGGATGACAACAAAGATCTCCTCTCCATCGGCATCAATCGTCACAAGCTCAACACTGAATTCCTCCCCCAACTCGTCTCCGCGCTTCCCGAAAGCCTCGGCAATTCGCTCCGCACAACATTCAACGAGCAAGCCTACCCGCCCGTCTACCCCAATCCGTTTGATTGCACGGACCAGCTCGCGGTCCTCGAAAAATTGGAGCCGCCCCTCTCGGCCGAAACCAGGTTCGCAACCGATTCGATCGTTGAAAAATACCGCGCCGATCTCGCGCTCATTGATCGCGACATGATCCGCCGTTACCTCGATTTTTGGGAGGACTACCTTACCGAGCGATCCTTCGACACATCGAAGCAGAATGTCTACAAGGCAGACATGGACATCCTTCAGAAGCGCCGCCGCGATCTTTCCGACCGCACGCTCAAATCCGTTGCATCAATCCTTGCCGGAACCCAGCTCGATACCTTTAACAATTACATTCAGCCCTGGTACGCATCCGCCGACCGTCACCATCCTCAGAATCACGGCATCTACTACGTGCCTTAACCCTTCCAGAGCGAGCCGGGCCGTCCCCGGCCCCGTCAACAACCTCACGATCCAGCTGCAGTATCAATATCTCTGATTTCGTCTTCCGATCCTTTGCATTTCATCGCTCATTTCCCGAAGTCCCGGCATTGGAATGCCGGGGGGCCATCTCCTCCTCTGATTCCTCTCTCCCTCTTCACAATCTAAACTGTCTCTCATCGCTGCTTCACATCTTCGGGGCACCCATGCGCCACAACACTCTGCACATCTTCCGGGTCTTCGCCCTCATCTGCGCCCTTCCTCTTCATTCCCTCGCGCAAACCTCCCAGCCTGCTCCCGATAATTCCCTCACCGCTCCCGCTCAACCCCGCATCAACCCCGACTGGTCTCTCCTTCCCAACATCATTCATCAGTCTCATCTCGCAGCAATCACCGAGATCGACCCAGCCCAGCAGGCTGAACTCAACCGCTGCTTCCTCCGCTATCTTGATCGCGCTGACCAGCTTGCCGCTGAAGCCGCTCGCAAAGTCGCCGACGCCAAACAGCAGCTCGATGCCGTACAGAAACGCCTCGACCAGCTCAACGAAGAGCTTCCACGCCTCTCCGAAGAAGACCGCCAAGCCTTCTTCAAAAACTTCGATGTCCCCCAGTTCGTTCACGAATACGAATCGATCGCTGATGCCAATCGCCAGGCCGAGCACGAGGCACGATCTCTCATCGCCCCCCGTTACATCCAGGCTGAAAACGATTTCATCAACCAGGCCAAACCCATTCTCACCGACAACCAGCAGCAGGAACTCCTCGCCATCATCCGCGCCACGTGGTTCGAACTCTCGACCGTCTACTCCGTGCGCCTCGTCGATCCCATCGAAATTCTCCGCAAGCTCCAGCCGTTCATGCAAAACACGCCCCAGCAGGACGATTTCAACGCCCTGCTCCAAACCGATGACCTCTCCGACATTCAGCGGCTATTCAATCTCCACGATCTCTCAAAGATGGCCTACTTCCGCACCCGCTACAGCCAGACTGATGGCGACATCCAACGCTCCAAAGCCGGCAATGCCTATGGCAAAGCCTGGGAATCCCTCTACCGCAAACTTAACTCCACGCTCGACACCGGCATATCTCTCCTCCGTGCCGCCGACCACTCCGACTACGCGAGATTAGCTCAGGAGAAATTCTGGGCCGACTGCTTCCCCGTTCTTCTCAACAACGAATTCACGCCCGAACTCCTCGGCCGGCTCGAACGCACCCCCAAAGACCATTCCCCATCCATCCTTCAATCCCTTCCAGCAGAAACCCAGTCCGCCGTCGCCGCCGCCGTCGAAGAGTTTCTCGCCGATCGTCACGAACTCCTCCGTCAGGCCGTCAATCAATACGTCAGCGACTTCCTCGAAACCATCAACGATCCCGACAATGCGGTCTACTCCACGCGCTTCTCGTATCCCTCGTACGGAACGTCTTCAAAGAAAGTCGCAGAACTTCAACTCAAACGTTGCCAGCTTGCTCTTCGCTTCCGCGATCGCCTCGCCCAGCCCGACATGCTCGGCAAGCAACTCCTCGATTCCCTCCTCACCGCTGTCTCCGCGCACTCAAAAGACATCGCCGGCCGTCCCGCCCTCGATCTTCCCGAAACCGAACCAATGCTGATTCAACTCATCGCCGACTTCGATGCCCCTCCCGTCACCCAGTGACCCACCATTCATCGGAGTCTTCTGCCATATCTTCCTTCCTTTGAGAAAATGCAGCTTTGGCCCGGTGCCACACTGCGCCCTGAGCGTAGCGAAGGCGCTGTGTGCGATTGACCTTCTGACTCTATGGCGCAAGAGATATCGTCTTCTCATCAATGCGCCGGGTGCCACAGCGCGCTCCGAAGGGCGCTCTGTGAAGCCGTGAATCACTTTGACCAATTAATGTTCTCCTTCTCTGTTCATGCGCGCAATCGCTAACGCTCTGCGCGATCGCGCTCCATATCTCCGCGCGCACCGCGCGTGCTATTCCCGAAAATGCGGAAACTGAACACGCTCGAATGTCATCGGCGTGTCCCAAACTGCGCCCGCATTGCACATCGTTGCGCACATCGTGCATCACATATCGATCGGAGATCGCCCATAGCGGTCTGCCCGGCGCGCACAACCTCACTCCAGGCATCTCATCTCACGCTTCTGCGCGCACGCCCCGCTCGACCTGTGCGCGCCGATACAGCCCGTTCTCCACGATGTATTTTTCCACCGCCTCTTCAACCAGTCCTTCGCAACTCAGCCCTTGCGAAATCCGCTCCCGCACCTCCGTCGCACAGACATCAATCATCGGCATGCCCTGCGAAGGCAGAATCGCGCGCGCAATCCACTCCGCGCCCTCTTCCTCCCCATATCGCTCTCGCACCGCGCGCACAAATTCCGCCTCATCCCAAGGCGAGCGAATCAGCACCACCGGGCGCGCACATTTCAAAATCTCCTGCCAATCTTTCCACCGGTGAAACTCCAACGCCTGGTCGCATCCCATCAGCAGAAACAATTCCGCATCCTGGAATTCACGCTGCGTGCGCAGCTCGCGCAGCGTGTCGATCGTGTAGCTCGGTTTCTCCGAATGCGTGCGCCCGCGATCAATTTCAATCGTGCTGATTTTCGCGTTCGGCACGTCCGCCAGAGCCAGCGCCAGCATCGCCAATCGGTGTTCCGCATCCGTCGGCGGCGCGCCCGCCTTGAACGGACTCACATGCGCCGGCACGAACACAATCCGCTCACATCCCAGACGATCCGCCGCAAGCTGCGCCAGTCGGGTGTGGGCGATGTGCGGGGGATCAAACGTCCCGCCGACGATGAGTATGCGTGTGGGCGTGTTCTGCACGGCAATATGTGAGCTTAAGGGCGTGTGGGGCGTGGAAGAAAGGGACAACTCAGCGAATTGCGCAACTTTCGGCATCCTGCGCCAGGCACGAAGCCGCCGATCGTCGGCATCACTTGTACGAACAACGCGCGTTCGCGGATGCGAATGCCCGAAAATCCATCGATTTTGCATCTTCTTCCCGGAATGCTGCGCGAGATTTCAATTGGCGACATCAGAACATGTCGCGCCAAAGATGGTGGATCGTGTATGCGTTGGAAATCACGAGCGCGCAGACCGTGACCACATTGAACAGCGGCCATGCGACCTGCGGCGCAAGCATGCATGCGACGAAATCGCCCGTGATGATGGTGACGGAGAGCGATGCGCACGTCGTGATGAACAGGATGATTCCGGAGTAGCCGACGACCTCCTCGAGATTGCGCGCGAAGATGCGCCCGATCCACACGCCGATGAATGGCGTGACGAACAGCACCGCGAGCAGTAACACATACTTCCCGAGCGTTGCAGCGAGCAGCAGCGCGCCCATCGCAGGAAGAAACACGAGCAGACTCTTGAATGCGCGGACGAGCATTGCGGCGAGCGTTCTGCGAAACGCGACCGCGGGCGTGAAGTCGCCGGGAATCGGCTGGTAGCGCAGATCGCCAGGCTCGAAAGATTCGCCGCACTCCGGGCAGATCCTGCGGTTGTCCGCAACGGTGGCGACAAGGTCGTAGTCGCAGTACGGGCAGATCGGATGCCGTGTGTTCAGAAATCTGCGTTGTGTCGGCGCGTGCGCGGTCATTTCATCATCATTATTCCGAATCAGATGCGTGTTGCGCAAGAGAAATTCAATGAATCGCAGCGTTATCGATCAAACGAACGGTGGGAAGGCGGGCGGCGATGATGGCGCGAGCCGGGCGATCAAAATCCGAGATGGGCATGAGTGTGCGTGCATCGCGGACGACGGCATAGTCGATGGCGAGATGATGCTCGGTGAGCATGCGAGCCATCGCCTCCTCGGCGGCGGCAGGTGAATCATGCGTGCGCGCGTGTTGCAATGCGCGGGAGAGGCCGAGCGCCTGCGGGCGCTGCTCGGGCGTGAGATAGATGTTGCGTGAACTCATCGCCAGGCCGTCAGTGTCACGAATGGTGGGATGCGCAATGATTTTGAGATCCGGCCACCGCTCCCCCCCATTTCTTGCCGGGGATTTTGCAGCAGATACTGACGATTGAGAGAACTGCGATGGCGCGTTTTCGTGAGCGATCATGTCTGAGATGACGCGGAGTTGTTGGTAATCTTTTTCGCCGAAGACCGCGATGGAGGGTTTGACGAGATCGAAGAGGCGTGCGACGACCTGGCAGACGCCTGCGAAATGCGTGGGGCGGAAGGCGTCTTCGAGGCGCGGCTGGGTGGCGACGGCGGGAAGCTGCGGTGTGGGAATCGGATTGTTCTTCGGATAAATGGTCTCCACATCGGGCGTGAAGACTGCTGCGACATTTGCAGCGCGGAGGAGTTCGAGATCGCGATCAAGGGTGCGCGGGTACTTGGAGAGGTCTTCGGTGGGCGCGAATTGGGTGGGGTTGACGAAAATGCTGACGACGACAGGTTTGTTGAATTGCGCAGCGCGATGAACGAGGGCGAGGTGGCCTTTGTGCAGCGCACCCATCGTGGGGACACATGCGCAGGAGTGGAAAGAGGCGAGATCGGCAATCGACGAGATGAGATTCATCGCGCGGATAGGGTAGCGGGCAGATGAAATCGCTGTGAGAGAGGGTCACTCGGCTATCTGCCGGTCAGCTTCCGACAAGTGAAATGAATGTGTTACTTGCAAGCACCCCATGAGAGGATGACAGCGGTGGGGTCTCGTGTGATTTTCGGTCAGTTTCAACGAGGCAGCTTGACTCTTTGCAGAGCCTGGGTAATACTTGCATGATGACGCAAACAAGCAAAAGACATCCGCGGACGCCCAGGCAGGCGGGGCGCGTGCGAACAGCGCTGGACAAGTCGCTGGATGTGGAGCTTTTCAAGGCGTTGAGCGATCCGACGCGAGTTCGGCTGCTGGCGTGCGTGGCGAAATGCGGGCGGATGTGCTCGGTGACAGAAGTGGCGGAATGCTGCGAGGTCGATTTTTCGGTGGTGTCGCGGCATCTGGCCATGCTCGGGGACGCGGGGGTGCTTTCCGCGCGCAAGGAAGGCAGGACGATGTATTACGGAGTGGATGCTGAGCGACTGTGCAAGGCGCTTCGTG
>DASZQE010000237.1:0-6963 GCA_035550175.1 Phycisphaerales bacterium
GGAAATTTTGAACAATCAGGATCAGCGTCAGCAGTTGCTCCAGGCGTATCGTCAGTTGCAGTTGCAGTCTTGGGGTGTGCTCGTCGCCGAGCCTTCCGTGATCTATGATCGCCAGTTCGCTGCAACTCAGCAGCGCGTGAAGGCAAAACTCGACGCAGTGGATTCCGGGGCCTCGCCGCTCGTCGCGCCGACGTTCAGCGAAGAGGCTTCGCATTCGAATTGACCAGTTTTCTTGAGCATGGGATGGTGAAATGGCAGGACACAGCGCATGGAGCAACATCAAGCATCGCAACGCCGCTCAGGACAAGGTTAAGGGGCGCGTCTGGTCCAAGTGCAGCCGCGCCATCATGGTGGCGGCTCGCAACGGCGGGGGTGATCCCAAGTTCAACACCACACTTCGTTACGCCATCGATGAAGCCCGCGCTGCCAACATGCCCAAGGAGAATGTCGAAAAGGCCATCAAGAAAGGCACCGGCGAGCTTGAAGGGTCCTCTTACGAAAGCGTGCGCTATGAAGGCTATGCACCCGGCGGCGTCGCCATCATCGTTGATTGCCTCACCGACAAGCAGAGCCGTACCGCGCCGGAAATGCGGACTCTCTTTGACAAGCACGAAGGCAAGATCGCCAAGCCCGGTGCCGTCGCCTTCAGCTTTGACATGAAGGGCGTCATCGTCATCGAATCTTCAAAAGTCTCCGAGGACAAGCTCATGACCATTGCCCTCGACGCCGGCGCTGATGATGTCGTGGACATCGGTGGCGCATGGCAGGTCACGTGTCAGCCCTCTGTCATGATCGCTCTCAAGGACGCACTCGCCGCAGCCGAAATCGAGCCGGATTCCGCTGAAGTCACAATGGTCCCGCAGAACACCGTGCAGTGCGACGCATCTCTCGCCGGAAAGGTGCTCAAGTTCATCGAAGCCCTTGATGAGCATGATGATGTGCAGAAGGTGTATCACAACGCTGAAATCCCTGAAGATGTCATGGCTCAGATCAACTGAATCGGCAAAGCCGCAGGAATGTCCGTCATTCGCGAAACAATTCGTTTCACAGGCCGGGTCCAGGGGGTCGGCTTTCGCGCCACAACCGTCAGGGTCGCTCGTGACTTTTCCGTGGCCGGCTGGGTTCGAAATGAGCCCGACGGCTCCGTGCTCTGTGTGGCCGAAGGTGCCGACGATGAATTACAGCGATTTCGTGACGCAATTCACCGTTCCATGCAGGGATTCATCGCCGATATACATGTTCATCGCTCTATTGCGGAGCATGCGTTCAATGGCTTTGAAGTGGCCTATTGAGAAGGATCTTCTCTGCCGTCCATGACAAGACGTCTTGAAAAACTCCATGCTTCCGGAGACGCTATGACCATGCGATTTCCCCCTGCATTGCTTTTCCTGCTCGCTGTCCTTGGTGTGGTGTGCTCCGGGTGCCAGACTTCGCTCAAGCAGGAATTTCACAAGGATGACCCCGCGCGTGTGTGGGCTGCCATGAAAGGCGCTGAGGAAGCTCAGAACTATGAAGGCGGCGACTACACCGATCGCTGGACGGTCCGCGACAACCAGGTTCAGGTTTTTGAGGATGAGGCTCGAATTGAAGTGTTCCGCCGCCTTGAGCGCGTGTTGTATCGCCCACTCGCCAAGCCGCTGCCCGAAACTCGCGAGTGGACGCTCACCATGCACTTGGAAGAGAACGACGCCCACGAGCCCATTGTTGTGTTCCTCAATCGAAAGAACGCGATTCCAGCCCGTGTGCGGGATGAGGCTGAACGATATTTTCGCGATGTCTCGGAATTGCTCGGCCGCACATATTCTGCCACGCAGCCCGACAGGCCTCCGCACAAATCCGTCGTTCACATGGAGCAGTTCGGCCAGCCGAGCGTTCGCAGCAGGGAATTGACCCAAGACGAGTCCGCTCCGGAGTGACACCCGTCGCGGAATCATCGTCATCTTTGGCCAATTCCTCGCTCCGCACCAATGTTGCGAATCAGCGATCCCGTGTCCTGCAGGGCACGCTGTTCGTGCTGTTTGCCGCTGCCAGCTTCGGCTTCATGCCCCTGTTCAACAGTTGGTCTTCATCCGTTGGCGTGAAAACGGAGATGATCCAGTTTCTGCGGTTCGGTATCGCCGGCATCGTCTTGACTTGCGTGATGCTCGTGCAGCGCAGACGCTGGCCGGTTGGGCCGCTTCTGCCTGTGCTGATCTTCATGGGCGCAGGCCTGTATGTTCTGGAATCGCTCGCATATTTTCACGGGCTTCGATTTGCCGCAAGCGGCCTCATCGTGCTTCTGTTGTACACGTGTCCCGCCATGGTCGCGGTCATGGCTCGCGTGTTGTTCGGCACGCACCTGCGGCCCGCGAAACTCGCTGCAGTGATCACAGCCGTCATTGGTGTGGGATTGTCTGCAGGTCCGCTCGGCTTGGAAAACTGGCGCGGCCTCGCGCTCGGCCTTGGGTGCGCCTGCTCGTATGCCTCGTACATCATCATCTCCTCGCGTGTCATTCCTCGGGTCGGTGCGATCGAGGCCGCAACCGTCGTCGTGCTTTCCGCCGCAACCGTGTACGGCCTTTTGGCTTGGAGACTGCATGAACACCTTCCCGAAACCGTAATGGGTTGGACTGGTGCGTCATGCCTGGCCTTGCTGTCCACGATTCTTGCCATCACTGCATTCCTTGCGGGAGTGCAGCGCATCGGCCCAGTGTCGGCCGCAACGCTTTCTACAATCGAGCCGCTGGTCGCAGTGATCGTCAGTCAGTGGGTGCTGAAGGAATCACCGATGTCGGTTCTGCAATATCTCGGTGGCTCGCTCATCATCATCGCCGCTGTCGCCTGTGCGCATCTTGATCGCACTCGAAAATCAGCGAGTTGATGACACTGGAGCGGCGGAATGTGGATTGTTTTCCGTGTCGTCTGTTTGGGCGGATATCGCTGGAGTTGAGCTGGCCTTCATGGCGATCTTCAGCTCCACCGCTTTCAGCCGCTGTTGACGCCGGGCGGCTTTCACCGCAATGACTCCGATGAAGCTGAACAGCACGAACGCAATGACATAAATCACTCGCACGCGCAGGCCCGTGCGCAGCACAAGTGCGGCCAGCACCACACCGACTAGTGCGAACACTGTTTCCATGGCATACAGCGCAAACACCGCACTGCGGACGCCCCCCAGCGCCCGTTTCAGTTGGTGGTGCAGGTGCTGGTCATCCGCCGCTGACATGCTGATGCCCGCCATCTTGCGTCGGATGATCGCCAGGGTCGTATCGATGATGGGGATCGAATACACAATCAATCCCGCGAAAACCAGATGCGTCTGTCCCCGCTCGCCGAACATTAGGATGATCACCGCGCACATGTATCCCAGAAGTAAGCTGCCGCTGTCACCCAGAAAAATCGTTGCGGGACGGAAGTTGTATGGAAGGAATCCCAACACCGAACCGAACACCGCGAGACACAGTACGATTCGTGCGCCCGCCATGGTGCCTTGTCCTGACGCCACCGCATCCGCATTCAGGTCCGGCACCATCAGCAGGCTGATCATCAGAAGCCCGAGCATCACGATCGCCACCACACCGGACAACAGGCCGTCCAGTCCGTCAATCAGGTTCGCCGAATTGCTTCCGCCCAGAACGAAGATGGCGATGATCGCCGTGCCCACCCAGTACACGGTGTCGATAGGAATCATTCCCCAAGGCGTGTGGATTTCGAATCGAAGCATCGTGGTGCCCAGAATCGGATCCAGAATCGGTGCGATTGGTGAAAGGAGCCCCTGGGCCACGCGGTCGCCGACGTTTTCGATGGCCAGCGCAGCAGCAGCCACCAGTTGCCCCGCAATTTTCAGTCGCGGATCCCATCCCCAAATGTCGTCCGCCAGTCCCGTATAGGTGATCGCCAGCATCCCGATGATCACCGCCATTGGTACCGGCAGAAACGATGTCGGTACATCTTCAACAGAGAAATAGCTCACGCCGATCGCGGCCAGAATGCCTGCAAAAACCGCTAACCCGCCGAAATAGGCAACGGTGTATTCGTGCATCTTTCTCGTCTTGTCCGGCCGATCAACCACCCCTGCCCACTCGGCCAGTCTGCGCGCCAATGGCGTGGTGAGCAGCGTCACAATGAACGCAATGAGAAATATGTGGGCGTAGCCGTTCAGCAGCACCATCACTGTGCCGGTGAAATCACCGGCAGCGCCTGGATTGAGCGGACTTGGTGCTTCGGCAAGCATCATCGGACGGCCGTCTCCACTGCTCCGGAACGATTATCGGCAATCTCTTTTGCCAAATCGCGGATCGTTTGCACAAGAGCTATCTTCGGTGCAAAACCCGTCGCCTCGTGCAGACGGGCAATGCTCGGTCGGCGTTCACGCAAGTCGTCAAAACCCGCCCCGAACGCCTCCGCATACGGTACCAGTTGTAGTCGTGAATTGCTCCCCAAAGTGTGCAGAACCAGTTCAGCCAATGCCAGAATTGTGATGGATTGATCACTCCCGACGTTGAAGATTCGGCCTTCACACGCCTTCGTGCCCATCAGCGTGGGAAGAACTTCCACCACGTCCCGAACATCACAGAAGCACCGCGACTGTTGTCCATCTCCGTGGACCTCCAACGCTCGACCGGTCAGCGCGGATTCCACAAACCTCGGCAACACCATGCCGTATTCGCCGACTTGCCGTGGCCCCACGGTGTTGAAAAATCTCGCAATCACCACCGGGAGGTTCCGCGACCGGTGGTACGCCAGCGCAAGGTATTCATCAATCGCCTTCGAAACTGCGTAGGACCATCGGCTGTAGATCGTCGGTCCGTACACAACGTCATCGTCTTCGCAGAACGGCGTCTTGGACCCTTTACCGTAGATTTCCGATGTCGAAGCGAGCAGCAATGGCGTGTGTTCCCGCGACGCGAATTCAAGCACTGCCGACGTTTCAAGAATGTTGTTTTCAACCGTGTGGATCGGCTGTTCAATGACCAGACGCACGCCGACTGACGCCGCCAGGTGATAGATCGTCGAAAAATCACCCGGAGCTAGGTGCGCAAGTGCTTCGGACACGCGCGCGTGAATGAACTGCACCGCTCGCTCTGGAACATTGCGCAGGTTGCTCGTTCGCCCGGTGGACAAGTCATCCACCACGACGACGCGCTCTCCCTGGCGAACAAGATGCTCAACAAGGTGCGAACCGATGAAGCCTGCGCCGCCGGTTACGAGAATCGCTCGCTTGGCAGCGTTCGCGCTCATCAAGAACACGCTCCATGTTGCGTCTCAACTCGCGCTGGACGATGTGTACTCCGCCATGGCGACATAATTCTTCTTCAGGTATCCGCCTGCTGTGCCTCGTGGACGGTTGAGCAGCACCCCGAGGAAATCGCTGCGGCTCTGTGAGAGCAGGTTCATCACCCGCGCCACGCAGCCGCGATGCTCCTGATGCGCTCGGACCACAAGCATGGCCGCGTCCACTTTGTTCGCAACCACAAGTGCGTCGCCCGCCACAACGATCGGCGGGGCGTCCAGAAGTATCAGGTCGAATCGCCCGCGAAGCTCCGCCAGGATCGATTCCAGCTTGCCGTTGCTCAGACGATCAATGATGCGGTTGGCTGGTCGTCCCGGTCCGATCACGCTGATGCCGTCCGGTCCTTCCGCAATGGCTTCATCCACCGTCGCTTCGCCCACCAGCAGATCGCCGAATCCCGGGCCATCCGCTGCAACATCCATGACCGAGGCCAGTCGCGGCCGACGGAAATTGGCGTCAATCACCAGAACTTTCTTGCCCGCAGCAGTCGCGCACGATGCAAGATTCGTCACCACGGTCGTCGTTCCGGCGCCGGGTAACCCGCCGGCAAGCAGAATCGTCTGATACTCCAGTCGTTCCGCCGCCTGAAGCACCGGGCTCAACGCTTGCCGATACGACTCAGCCAGCACGCTGTATGGGTGCTTTCGAATCACGAACTCGGCTGCGGTAGTTTCCGTCGGGTCTTCTCCCAGTTCCGGAATGCTGCCGATCACTCGGCTTCCCGGAATCACCGACAAATCGCTCACGCTCTTGACGCGCTGATCCATGATCTCCCGCAGGAAAATAAATCCTGTAACGGAAAACAAAAGGAGAAGCGTCCCCAATGGAACCATGATCTGCAATTTCGGGAACGATGGAATGCGCGGTCGCTGCGCTTTCTGAGCCATCGTCACGCGCGAAGCGTCCGCGCGAAGCCGCATGAGTTCCAGCTCATTCACCAGTTCCATTTGCTTCTGGCGAGTCTCTTCCAGTGAATGTCGGTGTTCCTGCATCAGGTCGTATTGCGCCTGATACTTCGCAAGGTCAACAATGGTTTCTGTTGATTCCTTGCCCTTCTTCTCAAGATCTTCAATCATGCGCTTGTAACGCTCAACGTCCTGCTGTGCGACCTGAAGCTCTGCGTTCAGGTTCCGCGTGATGATCTCGTCCCGCTGCTTGTCGCGCTGCTTCCTCGCAGCGTCAACGCGGGCTTTCATGTTCTGCACCATCATGTCGTCCGATTGGCGTGTTTGCGTCAGGCGGATGAGTTCGCTTTCCAGTGCCATCAGGTTGCTCAGATGGCTCTGCATTGTGATGTCCTGTTCTGCCTTCACGATGTCGTCAGAGTCGTATTCCATCGTGTGTTGCAGTTTCGCCGACACGATGTTGTAGTGTGTCTCCGAGTTGGAAAGCCCCGCTCCGGCGCTTGCAAGCAGCTCCGAGTACTTGTCCGTGCGATATTTTTCCGGGCTTTCATAGGTGCCGCTTGTCGTCGTCACGCCATGCTCAACAATGAACTGGCTCGCTTCCTGCGTCAGGTTGTCCATCTGATCCTGTGTTTCACGGAGCTTTCGCTTGAACAGGTCGTAGTTGCTGCTGTACATCTTGTCATCACGGGATTTCCGCAGGTCCATGTACGTGTCCGCCACGGCATTCAGCACAGCCGGAACGTCCGCGACTTGTGTGCTCGACCAGCCGATCGTGAACAGGTT
>DASZQE010000238.1:0-2185 GCA_035550175.1 Phycisphaerales bacterium
CACCAGGCTGAAACGCGGTTCCATAAAGAGCAACTTAGGAGTACGTTCATGAACGCTATGACTCCCCCCAAACGCGTCATTATCCTCGGCGGCGGATTCGCCGGCGTCTACACTGCCCTTCATCTCCAGCATCTCTGGAAACGCGACCCCGCCATCGAGATCATCCTCATTAGCCGCACCAATTACTTCCTCATGACTCCCCTGCTCTTCGAGGCCGCCTCGGGCGTGCTCGAACCGCGGCATTCGGTCAACCCGATCCGCCCCCTGTTCACTTCCGCACGATTCATTCAGGGAGAAGTGGAGCAAGTGGATGTGCATCGCCGCTCGCTGCGCATCCGTCTGGCGCAGGATGAATCTCAGGAGCTGACTTACGACCACCTCGTCTTCTCCCTGGGCGGCGTGACCAATACCAAGCTCATCCCCGGCTCGCAGCACGCGATGACCTTCAAGACGCTGGCGGATGCGATCTTCCTCCGCAACCACACCATCCAGCGCTTCGAGCGGGCCGACGTTGAAACCGACCCACAGAAGCAGCGGGAACAACTCAGCTTCGTCGTCGTCGGAGGCGGCCTAGTCGGAGTGGAACTGATGGGCGAACTCACCGACTTCGTCTATCACGTCGCCCGCGTCTACCGGCGGATCGACCCCAAGCTCATCCGCTTCGACCTCATCGAATCAGGCCCGCGAATCCTGCGCGAACTCGATGAGGATCTGGCGGAATACGCAACGCGCGTCCTCCAGAAGCGCGGTGTACACGTTCATACCGGCGTGAAGGTGAACGCCATCGACCCCGATGCCGTTCATCTCGAAACCGGCGAATCCCTCCGCGCCGAAACCATCATCGCCGCTACGGGAGTCATCCCCAATCCGCTCCTGGCGGATCTGCCGCTTCCCAAGGACCGCAAAGGCCGGCTGCTCGTCGATGGCACCATGCAGGTGAAGGATCACCAGGAACTCTGGGCGCTGGGAGACTGCGCCGAGATCCCCGATCCGCAGGGCAATCCCTATCCCCCGCTGGCGCAGCACGCGATCCGCGAAGGGGCGGCCCTGGCGGAGAATATCACCTCCGCGATCCGCGAACGCCCGCTCAAGCCGTTCGTCTATTCCTCCAAGGGCACGCTCGCGGCCCTGGGCCACTTCCGCGGCGTTGGCCGGGTCTACAAGATCCGCGTCAAAGGCTTCATCGCGTGGTGGATCTGGCGAACCTACTACCTCTTCCGCATGCCCAAATGGTCCCGAAGGATCCGCATCATGCTCGACTGGACGATCGCCCTGTTCGTGAAAAACGACGTCGTCCAGCTCGACCTGGACCGCGTAGCGCAGGAGCAGGTGGAACTCGGCGCTTCGGCCAAGCCGACGGCCCATGTCGCAGTCAGAGCGCCGGAGGCGCAGCCAGCCAACGCTGTGGCGAGATAGGTTCCACAAGCGCATCCGACACTCCCGCTCTTCGTTGCAGCGGAGCTCGGCCTTGAGCCTCAAGGGTTGCATGAGAGGGCAGCACGGATTCCAACTGCGAACCTTGCGGTTGTCCCCGCTCCCACCGCTCAGAGGTGCGAGGACTCCGATTCTACTCGCCGTCAGTAGTGTGACGGGTATTGCTTGATTTCTCCGCTGCCTCTGCTATTTCCTGTGTACAGCGTCTGTCCCATCTTTTTCAAGAGCCGGAGATTGTTCATGCATTCGTCGATCCTCTTTTTCGGTTTGTTGATGGCAGTCCTACTGTGCGGCTGCCAGGCGACGCGGACGGTGGCTACGCGGTCGACTACGCCGGCGGATGATGCCAAGCCCAACAGCGATTCGGTGCCGGAGGTGTACGCCGTCGAAGGGAAGTTCGATCGGATCGTCGTGCTCCGGTTCAAGTATCAGGCCGATCTGCTGGGCGGAATCGAGAAGATGGTGAAGGAGAAGAACATCAAGAACGCCGTGATCCTCGCGGGCGTGGGGTCGGTGCGCAGCGCGCATTACCACGCGGTGAGCAATCGCACGTTTCCTTCAGAAAATGTGTTCATCAACAACCCCAACGCGTCGGCCGACATCGCGGGGATGAACGGGTATGTGATGGATGGAAAGGTCCACGCCCACATCACCTTCGCCAACGAGCACGGCGCCTTCGGCGGTCACCTCGAAGCCGGGACGCAGGTGTTCACTTTCGCGATCGTCACGCTGGGAGTCATGAATGATGGCG
>DASZQE010000239.1:0-4728 GCA_035550175.1 Phycisphaerales bacterium
AAGGCGATCCTGTCCAGGAACACGAACTCCTCGATGAACTCGTCCAGCGTTGGGCCTATCCTATGCAATCCATCGCAGGAATCGAAGAAGTCGAGCCCGGCGTCTGGCATGTGCAGGGCGGCACCGTTACGCCCGGTGTCGTCCGCGTCGGTCCCCTCTGGCTCGGCCGCGGCTCCGCTGGCGCAGTCGCCGGTCGCAAATGCATTGTTGGTCCAACGTGGTTTCCCGATAGCGAGCCCATCGGTCGCAAAAGCGGCATCATGAAGATCGGCATCCGCGAGATCGAGGAAATCGAAATCTGGGATGAACCTTCCCAGCAGGAACCTCTCGCGCCGCCGCGCCGCGGCTATGTCGTCATGAAACGCCTGTTTGATGTCGTCGGCAGCTCTCTCGCCCTGCTCGTCTTCCTCCCGCTCATGCTCGCCATCGGACTCATGATCCTCATCGAAGACGGCTGGCCTGTTCTCTATGGTCAGCGTCGCCAGGGTAAGAACGGCCGCGTCTTCAAGTGCTGGAAGTTCCGCACAATGGTTCGCAACGCCCACCTCATGGCCAAGCAGCTCAAGCAGAACGATGGCCCGCAGATCTACATCCCCAACGATCCGCGCGTCCTCAAGTCCGGCAGGATTCTCCGCAAGCTTCATCTCGATGAACTTCCCCAATTCTGGAACGTCCTCGTCGGCCAGATGAGCCTCGTCGGTCCGCGCCCAAGCCCCGATGATGAAAACCAATTCTGCCCCGCTTGGCGCGATTCACGCCTCAGCGTCCGGCCCGGAATCACAGGCCTCTGGCAGCTCAAGCGAAAGCGTCAGCAAGGCGAGGATTTCCAGGAATGGATCAAGTACGACATGGAATACGTTCAGCGTGCCAGCATGCGGTTTGATCTTGAAATCCTCATCCGCACCGCACTCATGATGGTGCTCGGCCGCAAGGATTCCATCGTTTCCGAACGCCAGGATTGACCCTTCAAATCACCTCGAAACTCCGAAAAAGCCCGTGTTTTTTGCCTGCCCAATCCATCCCCGCACAGCCTTCACTACACTATCGGACTCGCGCTTTTCCCGTCATGCACCCCCGTCCCGGCGTCGATAATTTCTCTTGAGGAGCAACCATGAAAGGTGTCATTCTTGCTGGTGGACTTGGGACTCGTTTGCGACCCCTCACGCTTGTGACCAACAAGCACCTGTTGCCGGTCTACGACCGTCCCATGATCTATTACCCCATCGAATGCCTCGTCAACGCCGGCATCAATGAGATCATCATCGTCACCGGCGGTGAGCACGCCGGTGATTTCCTCAAGCTCCTCAAGAATGGCAAGCACCTCGGCGTCAAGCACCTCGAATACGCCTACCAGGAAGGTGAAGGCGGCATCGCCGACGCTCTCAAGCTCGCCGAAGAGTTCGCCGACGGTGGAAAAATCTGCGTCATCCTCGGCGACAACATCATTCAGAAAAACATCCGCCGCGCCGCTGCCGACTTCTTCAGCCAGCGCAGCGGAGCAAAAATCCTTCTCAAGGAAGTCCCCGATCCCAATCGCTTCGGCGTCGTCAAGCTTGATGCCCGCAACAAGATCGCCGACATCCTCGAAAAACCCAAGGACCCGCCCTCCAACCTCGCCGTCATCGGCATCTACATGTACGACGCTGATGTCTTCAAGGTCTGCAAGGAGCTCAAGCCCTCCGGCCGCGGCGAGCTCGAAATCACCGACGTCAACACCTACTACCTCAAGCGTGGCGATCTCACCTACGACACGCTCGACGGCTGGTGGACCGATGCCGGCACGTTTGAAAGCCTCCTCCGCGCATCCAGCTTCGTCGCAGAGGGGGGGGCCAATCTTCTTGAAGATGTCCCCGCATCCAAACCCGCAATGGCCGGCGCTCGCTGATCACTCAATCACAAAGAGAAAGAACAGGAAATGTCCACCGACAAGTGCAGGTTGCTCGTCACAGGCGGAGCCGGTTTCATCGGCTCAAACTTCGTGCGCTTCGTGCTCTCGCAGAAACCCAACTGGCACGTCGTCAACTACGATGCCCTCACCTACGCCGGCAACCTCGCCAGCCTCGAAGACCTCAAGTCCAACCCGCGCTATTCCTTCGTTCATGCCGACATCCGCAACCGTGAAGACATGCTCTCCGCGCTCAAGGGCTGCGATTGCGTCGTTCACTTCGCCGCCGAAAGTCACGTCGATCGCTCCATCATGGATTCCGGCCCCTTCATCTCCACCAACGTGCAGGGCACGCAGGTGCTTCTCGATGCGTGCCGCGCCTGCAACATCAAGCGCCTCGTTCACGTCGGCACCGATGAAGTCTACGGCGACCTCCCGCTCGATCGTCCCGATCTTCTCTTCACCGAAACTACGCCCATCCGTCCAAGCTCGCCTTACTCCGCATCCAAAGCTTCTTCCGATCTCCTCGCGCTCGCCTATCACCACACCTTCAAGATGCCCGTGATGGTCACGCGCTGCTCCAACAACTTCGGCCCCTATCAATTCCCCGAAAAGGTCATCCCCCTCTTCGTCACCAATCTCATCGACGGTCTCAAAGTCCCCCTCTACGGCGACGGCCGCAACGTCCGCGATTGGCTCCACGTCCTCGACCACTGTGAAGCCGTGCTGACCGTCCTTGAACGTGGCGAAGCCGGTGAGGTCTACAACATCGGCGGCAACAATGAGCGTTCCAACCTCGAGCTCACCAAGATGCTCCTCAAGCTCATGGGCAAGGGCGATGAGATGATCCAGCCCGTCGTCGATCGTCTCGGCCACGATCGCCGCTACGCCATCGACGCCTCCAAGATCAAGCGCACCCTCGGTTGGCAGCCCACCCGCTCCGCCTGGCCCGATGCCCTCATGAACACCGTCCTCTGGTACAAGAGCAATGAAGCCTGGTGGCGTCCCCTCAAGAACAAGCAGCTCAACCACACCCCCGCGCATCAGCAGCAGAAGCACGCCGCCCCCGCCGCCGCCCATTGATCAGCGGCCAAGCCTCCTCTGCATTTTGAGAGTGCGGATATACGTCTTGAACGATGGTGAGGCTGACGCTTCATGTGCATGTTGGTGAACCGACGTTGCTCTGCATGGTGGTGGAGCGAGCGTCCCGCCCGTCATTCTGTATTTTCAAGTGGGACGAGCGTCTCGCCCGTCATTCCTCAAGCGGAGCACGTATCGCGCTGACGTTCAAATGATTGCAAATCGTTTTCTCGTCATGGCCGCGAATCCTGTTCCGTCTGTGCCGCGTTTCAACTTCGAGTCACCAATGACACGCTCACCATGTTTTATTGAGCCGCCTGCTCGTCGTCGAATCACTCGCTTTTCTCCTTGCTCCCTGCCTTCCCGCCTTTCTCTTCTCTTCCCTGTTGCCTAGTGCCTAGTGCCTAATGCCATTTTTTCTCTTCTTCCCCTCTTTGGCTTTTTGGGTGTTCTTCTCTACACTCACCCCTCCACGCCTCGTTAGCTCAGTTGGTAGAGCAGCTGACTCTTAATCAGCGGGTCCAAGGTTCGAGTCCTTGACGAGGCACTCCGCAAGGCTTCGGCTATTCGCCGAAGCTTTTTTCTTGCGCCCGTCACAGTCATCGATGTAAATCGAGACCCCGTTGTCGCCCTCTTCACCCCCTCCTTACCACCATTTAACCAATCCCTAACACCCTTTTCGCATCCTCCCTCTTCCCACCTCCTTCACCATTCCTACACTCATGCATACCAACGCATGGCGAACAAGCCTCTCATCCTCATCGTTGAAGACGAACGCGAAATCGCCAATCTCATGCGCTTCCATGTCGAACGCGAAGGCTTTAACGCCCTCGTCGTTCACTCCGGTCGGCTCGCTCTCGATGCCGTCAACGCTCAAGTTCCCGACCTCGTCCTGCTCGACCTCATGCTCCCCGACGTGGATGGCCTCGAAGTCTGCCGCCGCCTGAAATGGACCCCCGCAACCCGCAGCGTGCCCATCATCATGGTCACCGCTCGGGGCGAGGAAGCCGACATTGTCTCCGGCATCGAACTCGGTGCCGATGACTACGTCACCAAGCCCTTCAGCCCGCGCGTCCTCATGGCTCGCATTCGCCGCAGCCTTCGCAAGTCCGATGCTCCCGATGCCGCAACAACCGCTGTTCGTGCTGCAACATCGCCAGACTCGGAAATCGGTGTCATCACGCTCGCCGATGGCGCGGTTCGCATCGATCCCCAGCGTCACATCGTCAGCGTCGATGAGAAACCCATTGATCTGACAGTGACCGAATTCGGCATCCTCCAGTTCCTTGCGGCTCGTCCCGGATTCGTCCGCACTCGCGACCAAATCATCTCCGCAGTCCATGGCGAGAACACCGTCCTCTCCAGCCGCACTGTTGATGTGCATATCACCGCCCTCCGCCGTAAACTGGACCCGCACGGCGAGCTCGTGCAGACGGTCCGCGGTGTCGGTTACCGTCTCGCAGAGCGAGCGATGGTGACCGAGGAATAATTTCTGCGACCCCGCACTCTTGTTTGGCAACTTGGTCTCACGCTCTTGGCGATTCAGACTGTCGCCATGGCGCTGCTCGGGTGGTACGCCCTCCATCAGTTTCAGGCCTACAACCAGCGTCAGGCTTTTGCGGAGCTCTCGCGGGTCACGCCTCAACTTGCCCTTCACCTTGAGGAAAACCTGAAGGGGCAGCCCGTTGCCGATGCCGCCACATCAGGCGATCTCGCCCGCTTTGTCGGCACCGATGCCGCGCTGACCACCTTCCGCATCACCA
>DASZQE010000240.1:0-2015 GCA_035550175.1 Phycisphaerales bacterium
CCTCGAATCGACCGTATGTCCACGCAAAATGTGACGCGCTTCCCAGTCGCCTGGTGATCACTTCAAAACTCTCGCGGATTTCGGCGACCGCTTCCGTTGCAGAAACAGAACTGAGTCGCACATGGTTCACTGTGTGCCCGCCGATCTCGTGCCCGTGCGTCAACAAATGTTCAAGCTCGTTCCAGCTCATGAAGCCCACTGCCTTCGGAAGTTCCAGCCGCTGTCTGCAGAACGCATCAATCTTCGCTTCGTCGTGTTCCTCCACGATTCCCGGGCACACAAAAAAGCACGCGGTCGCACCGAACTCTTCCAGAATCTCAGCAGCCTTCACGCAGTTACGGATGCCATCGTCAAAGCTGAATGTGACATACGGCTTATCGATTGCTTCCGTTGTTCCAGCTTCTATTTTGCGCACGGCATCGCTGTAGCTGATGAACGTGTGGCGTCTGGCCAGCGCCGTCAGAAGGTCTCGGAACTTCGCTTCCTCATCTGCAAACACATGGTGCAACAACAACACCTGTACACGAGGTTTCTTGAGCGATTTGTCCATCCCGCCCATCAATTTCATCCCTGTGGACAACGCGCTCAGCGCCGCATTACGCACCAAGCTTCGCGCTCCTCCCCGGTCGATCTCGCTGTAGGTCTTCGCAAATTCCATGAATTGCTCGTTGCAGTCCCGTCATACACTCATGTTGAGCATTAGATTTTCTTGGAGCCCGCTTCACGAGCCGCCTTCACGATGCGTTCCGCTGTCCGCACCGCGGCAAATCCATCTTCCGCGTCAACGGTCGGCCGTCTCCCTTCGCGCACGCAGTTCAAGAAATCCTCGATCTGCATCGCCAGCGGCTCGCCTGCAGGCACCTTCAAATCCTCCACGCTCACCAGCTTCAGGTAGTCCACGTTGGAAAGATCATCGCCTTCTTTCAACTGCGATCGCACCTTCGCGAGTTGCTCCGCGTTGGCGGTTTTGTGAATCACCGTGCCTTTTCGCGCCACAAAGTCCGCTGACACATATGCATCCTCGCAAATGATCCGGATTTTCCGCTCAGTTTTCAGCGCGAGTCTGCTTGCGGTGACGTTCGCCACGCACCCCACGCCTCTATCCTTCGATGGGAACACGAGCCGTGCATTGCACACGTCTTCCGCGTCGCCCATCACGCTCACGGCTGATGCATGAATGTCGCTCGGCTCCGCGCCGATCAACATCAGCAAAAGATCCAGATCGTGAATCATCATGTCCAGCACCACGCCGACATCCACGCTGCGAAAGGTCATTGGGCTGATTCGATCCATCTCGATAAATCTCGGCCGCAAACCCCTGATCTCGGCAATCGCGCGCATCACCGGGTCATAGCGCACAATGTGGCCGACCTGCAATACCGCGCCATGCTTCTTCGCACTCGCAGCCAGCGCTTCGGCTTCCTTCACATCGGGAGCCAACGGCTTTTCAATCAAGCACGCCACCCGCGAAGCCAGCAGCGGTTCCGCAGCAGCACGGTGATGCACCGTCGGCGTGGCAATCGTCACCGCATCCACACCCTCGCTCATCATCTCGCTGACATTCGCAAATTTCCGTCCCCCCCATTCCTCAGTCACCCGCCCGGCAGCTTCAGCATTCAAATCCACCACGCCGACAAAGTCCACGTCTTCACGCTGGGCATACGCCCGCGCATGATGCCTCCCCATCCGCCCGACGCCAATCACGCCGCATCGCAATTTCCCGTTCCGTTCGCTCACGAAAAAACCCTTTCGATCCCGGCACGCCAGTCTACATCATTGCGATATTCCGTTCGTCTCCCGCTCACTCCACCAATCGATCCGTGATCGACTTGAACTGCTTTTCGATCCGAATCTGCCGGCGCGTCTCCGCTTCCATCTGCTCCTTGTAATGCAATCTGCTCAGCTCGATCGTGTGGCAAAGTGAAAGCAGACCCACCGGCAGCATGAGCATGCCGATCGCAATGATGTAGACTGGCGTGCCGGGATCGAAAGGGTTTTTTCGTGAGCGAACGGAA